>DBGCIZ010000142.1:0-5906 GCA_048355355.1 Christensenellaceae bacterium
GTTTGCGTTGGTTTGCCTTGAAGCATCTGGGGAATTATTTGCTCTATCTCCTCGGGCTCAGGGACTTTCATCACATTACGGAAAAATTTTATCGGTTTCTCCCCAAACTTGAAGACATCGACCGGCTGGTGGAGGAATTTTGGAATGCGCACATGCAAAAGCTGCGGCAATGGTTTCTCTCGCTGGATATGAGCAAGGTGGTCATTTTAACGGCCTCCTGCGGCTTTTTGTTGGAAAGCCTGCAAAAACGCCTTGGCTTTCACCACCTGATTGCCACCCGGGTAGACAAGCAGACTGGATGCGTCACCGGCCAGACCAATATCCGGGAGGAAAAGCTGCTCCGCTTCCAGCAGGAATGCGAGGGGCAGCTGGACGAATTTTATTCGGACTCAAAAAAAGATGCGCCCCTGGCAGCCAGGGCCAGACGCGCTTTTCGCGTAAAAAAAGAGAGGATTACTCCCTGGAGCTTTTCTCGCGGCGGTAGCGAAGAAGTCTGAGCCGCTTGCCGCCAATCTCCTCCCACAGGCTTCCGCCATCCGGCGAAAATCCGCGAGCCTCGTAAAAGAGCCGGGCGCGCCGGTTTTCTGCCAAAACCCAGAGAAATGCACCAGAGCAGCCACGGGCCAGGAAAATATCCCACGCCGCCTCTAAAAGCAGCGTTCCTATGCCTTTTCCCCAGCGCTCTGGCAGAACATAGAGGGAGATTATCTCTTCTTTCTCTCTTGCAAGTGAGCAGACACCGATAGGAAATTCGTTTTGCTCTAAACAGAGTAAATATAGAGCATCAGGGGATTCTAACGCGCTGCACCAGTGACCCTCGGGCAGGGAAGCGAGAAAATCCTCTGGAATCATGCCCCGGTAGCCAGCCCTCCAAGCGGCTTCATAAATCCGGCTGACGGCCATTTTATCGTCAGATGGCTGCATCTCTCGAATCTTCATGACTATGGCTCTCTGATTTTCACCATTTTAGATGCTCGGCGCCGACGCTCCGTGCTCATATCCGCATAGTGACGCCGCGTAGTATTGACATCCTTATGTCCCAAAACGTCAGCAACTAAATAAATATCCCCAGATTCGTTATAAAGGGTCGTACCGTAGGTAGAGCGCAGCTTATGCGGCGTGATTTTTTTATGGGGCACAGCCACAGACGCATATTTTACCACCAGGTTTTCTACGCTCCTCGTCGTCAGGCGCTGGCCATGGATATTGATAAACAGGGGAGCGTTCGCCTCATAGGTGCCGCGCTCTTTGCGCTGCTCCAAATAATCCAGAAGGGCAGATTCTGCCTCCGTATCGAAATACAACTCCACCTGGTCGCCTCCCTTGCGCACTACGCGAAAAGCCAGCTCTTCAAAGGAAATATCTGAAATATTCATGCCAACCAGCTCGCTGACCCGGATTCCACTAGTCAGAAAAAGAGTGATAATGGCTTTATCCCGCAGCATGTCCCGCTGATGGTACTTCATCTGCCCCGGCGTCAGCCCTTTTCCGCTTTCTACCACGTCCAGCAGCGCCGCAGCCTCGTTTGGCTGCAAGTAGATAATGCTCTTTTCATTGATTTTCGGCGTGCTGAGCAGGGCAGTCACATTATTTTTCAATAGGCCCTTTTTCATCAAATATTTAAACAGGGAGCGCAGGCTGGCGATTTTCCGCGCCTTGCCCTTGGCGTCGTTGACCCGCTCTGTCGCATTTTCATCGATATAATAGGAGAGATAGTCCACATATCTCTCGAAATCGTCAAGGGTCAACTGATCCAACAGCTCTGCTGGGATATCATCCAGAGGCAGACCATAAAACGCCGGGTTATGATGAATCAAATAGTTCAAAAACAGCCTGGTATCATAGCAGTAATTGCGCTGGGTTAGCGTTGCCGTGTTGTTCATCGAGCAATATAAAATAAACCCATGGAACCAGGAGGGCAATTGCCCAGCGATTTCATTGATTTTTTGCTGGTTTTTTATTTTTTGCTGCTGATAGTAATTTTCCATATTAATTATCACGCTTTTGAGGAATTTTTCATTCAATTCTTCGCAAAACTTGCGTTTTGCGAAGAATTATCCCTGCTCCTCTTTTGCTTCCTTCAAGGGAGTTTTTCCTTTCTGGATAGCCTGACGAGCCAGCTCATCGCAGCGGTTATTATAGATATTATCGCTATGACCCTTGACCTTGTGAAACGTGACCAGATGCTGACGAGTCAATTCGCTGAGTTCCTGCCAAAGGTCTTGATTTTCTACTGGCTTACCATCCGCCTTGTGCCAGCCCTTCCGCTGCCAGTTGAACAGCCAACCCTTCAGATAGGCATTGCAGACGTACGCACTATCCGTATAGAGCTCCACCTGGCATGGCTCCTTTAAACACTCCAGGCCGCGAATCGCCGCCGTCAGCTCCATCCTGTTGTTGGTCGTTGCCGGCTCATAGCCTGAAATCTCCTTTTTATGGCCGCGATACATCAATATAGCGCCCCAGCCGCCTGGCCCCGGATTCCCAGAGCAGGCGCCGTCCGTATAGAGGACAATTTCCTTCCGCGCTGTCATAGCTGATTCGTCTTTTCCACGCAGGCATCCACCGCTTTTATTATAGCGTTTCGCAGCCCCTGCTCCTCCAGCGCAGCCACAGCCGCTATGGTCGTGCCCCCGGGAGAGCAAACATCGTCCTTCAGCGCGCCGGGATGCCGCTTCGTCTCCAACACCATTTTAGCGGAACCCAGCACCGTCTGCGCAGCCAGCTCCACTGCCATAGCCCTGGGCAGTCCGTGTTTTACGCCGGCATCTGCCATAGCTTCGATAAACATGTATACATAGGCAGGGCCGCTGCCACTAACGCCGGTTACAGCGCTCATCAGGCCTTCATTGACCCGCTCTACCAGCCCCAGCTGGGCAAAGAGTGCTTCGGCAAAATTCAACTCCTCCTCTGTAAAGGTGGACGGCATAGCCAATGCCACAGCCCCCTGCCCTACCAGCAGAGGCGTATTGGGCATAACCCGCAGCAGGCGGACACTCCTGCCGTGACTAGTATAGGCCGCCAGCCGCTCGTAATCCAAGCCTGCTACAATAGAGAGAACTGCATGATTGTCCAACGGCACTGCAGCAAGAGCCACCTTGGCTACATTGGGCTTGACCGCCAGAACCAGCAGATTGCAGCGCTGCGCCAGCTCCTCAGGGCTAACGCAGACGTGAACACCTCCACACTGCTCCGACAACGCCTCCGCAGCCGTTTGATTTACGTCGTAAAGCCAGATATCCTCCCGGGCAATGACGCCGCTTGCCACAGCGCCCTTTATAATGGCGCTTCCCATATTTCCCGAGCCAATACATCCCAGCTGATATTTCATGAAATCATCCTCCAAAAAAACATCTTGACCTTTCTGATGGAATATATTATAATACAAAAAGTCGGGAAAAGCAAAGGGGAGTAGTTCAATTGGTAGAGCAACGGTCTCCAAAACCGTAAGTTGCGTGTTCGAGTCGCGTCTCCCCTGCCATGTCGGAACGAGTGCATCTTCGTTCCGATTTTTTATTTCATTATAAAAACGAGATAGATATTCATCCATCTCATCGTCATGTTGCAGATTTATTATATAAAAACAATGCAATATTTCTATTTCTCAAGCCATTGGGTTATTTTTTCCCCGTCCCGATATCCCTTTTCATACAGGCGGATCAGATTCTCCTTTTTCTTTTTTAACGTATCCACACCGCAGCAATCGTCCGGCGCGAGGAGAAGCACCCTCCCCGATTCAATATCCGGACGCAGCGCAGCAATCGCGTCGTTATACGTCTTATAGCGTGTACGCAGGGCCTCTGCTGCCTTAGGATACTTTTTGTTGAGCAGGCGAGAAAGCGGCTTGTCCTTCTTTCCCGTGCGGATGAAGTCAGCCGGCCGTGTCAAAATTAAAACGACCCGGTTGCAGCCGGCCTCAAATGCCTCCTTGACGGGAATGGGGCAAGAAATCCCCCCATCGTAATAGGGTTTCCCATCAATCACATAAGGCCTGCAAAACACGGGAATCGCGCTAGATGCCTTTAAAATATCGTAGCAATTGCGGCGCACGTGCGTCTTATCAAAGAATACGGGCTCCCCCGTCTCAGCGTCTGTTGCAACCACGAACAGCTTGGCCTCCGACGCAGCCAGAGCGTCATAATCCACGGGATTTTCTCCTTCATCGTTGGAAAGCGTGGAATAGATATAGTCCAAATCTACAAAGGAGCCCTGGGTCACCCAGTTATAAAAGCTCATGTATTCTCTGCGGAAGGCATACTCCGTATAAAACACATAATTGCGGCCACGCTGGCCCGCAAGATAGGATGCCATATTGGCGCTCCCGGCAGAGACGCCGATGCAGCAGTCAAACTGAATCCCCTGGTCCATACAGTAATCCAGGATTCCGCTGCCATAAATATCTCTCAGGCCGCCACCTACGTCCACTACGCCAATCATTTATTCCTCCAAATTCGCTCTATCAGCTGTAAATCAGCTTGGCGCCCAGGTCTATGAGCTCCTGCAGAGCCTGCTCATGCTGCGACTGGTCCATATATCCCAAGCCATCCTTAAGAATGCTTACCTGAAAGCCCATTTTTAAAAGGTCCTTTGCCGTCTCCTTCACGCAATATTCTGTCGCCATGCCGCTGATAACCACCTGGCCCGTTAGATTAAATTTTAAAGCGCCATAATTTTCATTGACGGCATTAAAGCCGGAATATTCCTCCTTCAGCTCATCCTCGCCCTTATTGAATACATTATAGCGCATCAGGGGCGAGTTAATCGTCTTACGCACGCCCTGAAATGCCTGGACAAGTTGGCAATCCTCCGTGCCCTGAATGGCATGAGCCGGCCATCTTCCGCCAAACTCTTCAAAGGAACAGTGCTCTGCTGGATGGCAATCCCGCACGTAAAGCACCCGCATTTCCGGATGATGATTGAGAAACGCCACCGTAGCCTGGACTGCATTTTCCGCGTTTTCGCAGGGCATGCTGCCATCCACAAAGGCATGAATCATGTCGATAACGAGGAAGGTCACATCCTCTTTCCCCTCTTTCCACCAGGTATTCTGGGGGGAGGCAGGTAGATGCCGCTTGTGCTCTGCCGCCTCGTAGAGATGGTAAATCCGCTGCATCAGCTCTTTTTCAATGACATGGCCCGTAAGATACGCGGTTAAGTCGCCATAGGTCAGCCCCGGTTCCAGCTCATTGGCCTGCTGCACGGCAATATCCGTCTCTTTATCCTTGCGCTCCACACAGGGCGGCGCCCCATACATCATGGCAATTTCATAGATATCTGTCTTTACCAGGCCGCTCAACGGGTTGAAATCACAGCCGCCATCTCCGTATTTAATGAGATAGCCAACCATATTTTCCGTCGCATGGTCTGTTCCGAGGACGAGCAAATCCTTTGCCAGCGCATATTTTTCAATCATGCGCACCCGTTCGACGATTTTATACTCCATTTCACTGTCATTCTGGTCGTAAAGTGCGCTGGAACGGATGTCCTCCCGAATGCCGCTGACGCCCTTTTCAATGGAGACGGTTTCCGACTCCACATTGTCAAACCGGCGCATGATGGCATCGCGGCAGGCCTCCGCATCCTCAATATCGTTGTTGGCGCCGTTTGGCAAAAGCATGATATAGAGCATGCCCCGGCAGTCCTTAATGGCATCGGCGGTCAGAGCTGCGGCGGCAAAGCTATCCGGCCCTCCCGTCAAATTGACAATAAAACCGCTTTTGCCGCAATATTTCATATACTCTCGAATAGATGCCTTGATTTCCTCCACTTTGCGTTGAAGAAATTCTGCCCTATCCTCTCCTTCGCGCGCAAAATCCGGATTAATCTGATTCAGTATGGCACGCTGCTTCATTTTCATATTGCCCGCTCCTTTTCCATACGCCTTCCTTTGGGGCGGCATATGACGT
>DBGCIZ010000143.1:0-4269 GCA_048355355.1 Christensenellaceae bacterium
GGGAGCATGGCTCTATTCTGTCTATAGCCGCGTCAGCGATAATCCCTTCAGCGCCTTTGATAAGATATCCTCCGGCGGACAGACTGTGGAAGAGAATGGAACCCGGTATACCTTCAAGGATGAGATGGTTCATATATTGATATTGGGAATTGATTCCAATGAGGAACGGGAAGAAAAACACAAGGGCTACCGAAGCGACGTAATGATTCTGCTGACAGTAGATTTTAAAAACAATGCTCTCAGCACCATTTCGATTCCCAGAGACACCAGGGTGGAAATGAACAAGCTGGATTACGATACAGGCGAGGTGACCAGCCGGACGACGAACCGGATTAACGCGGCCTATGCCTTTGGCGGTGGGCCAGATCATTACGGAGCGCAGAACGCTATGGACTGCACAGAGGAGTTCCTCTCCTGCGGCGGCAGGTTTAATATCCCCATTGACCTCTATATCTCCATTGATATGGACGGCATTCCCAAGCTGGTGAATACGGTAGGCGGTGTGGAAGTGGTTTTGGATCGGGATTTGGAGGGCGTTGGCTCCAAGGGGAAAACGGTGACCATTACGGAGGAGACGGCAGATACCTACTTAAGAGAGCGGTATAGCGGCGGCGGAGATGACGGCCGGGCGTCCCGCCAGGTGGACTTTATCATCAGCATTTTGAAAAAAATTCAGGACCAGGGAGTCCTAAAACTGGCGCCGCAGCTTTACTCTGACTTTATTACCTATGGACAGACAAATTTAAGCCTAGAGCAGATTCTGGCCCTGGCCAGCGTTATGGACGATATGGACATAGACGCGATTGAGCGGTACCGGGTAACTGGGACGACCAGGTCAGATTATCAGATTGAGCCCGATACAGACGCGTTGGCAGAATTTATTCTGGAACATTTCTATACTTCGTCTTGACGAAAAGAAAGCAAAAGGCCCTTCGCCTGGATGCAGGACAAGAGGGGCCTTTTTTGTATTTTCAGGGATAAGAAAAATGAATTGATTGTAAATATTTTGTTGAAACATAAAAAAGAGCAGCCAAAGATTGCAAAAGTGTAAAAAGAATGATAGAATCTCTTAGTAAGCTTTTTTGAGAATAACAGTTGCGGAGGTCGTTTTGAGAAGGGTTATTAAAGCACTGTGTGTGCTATTATCGGTGTTGGTTGTTGGGCTGGTGGGTTTAGGCGTTTGGTTGTATACTGTATACAGCGGCGTGAGAAACGACCCTTTTTCCGCCTTTTCCAGTACGGCAGTAGGGCAGACGGTCTCCTCTAACGGCTCAACTTATTATACAAAGGATCAGATTGTTCATATTCTGATTTTAGGAATTGACTCTAATGAATCACGCGAGGCGCGCAACAAGGGTTACCGAAGCGACGTAATGATTCTCTTGACCGTGGACTTCCAGCACAATAGGATGAGCACGATTTCCATCCCCAGAGATACCAGAGTGGAGATGAACCGGCTAGACTATACCACTGGCGAGGTGACCAGCCGGACGACAAATAAAATCAATGCGGCCTATGCTTTTGGCGGCGGGCCGGACCATTATGGAGCGCAGAATGCAATGGATTGTACGGAAGAGTTCCTCTCCTGCAATGGGCAGTTTGATATTCCAATCGACCTCTATGTCTCTATCGATATGGACGGCATTCCCCAACTGGTGAATACAGTGGGCGGCGTCGAGGTTGTGCTGGATCGTGATTTGGAGGGCATCGGCTCAGAGGGCGAAACGGTGACCATTACGGAAAGCAATGCGGACGAATACCTGAGAAACCGGCACACGGGCGGCGGCGACGATGGAAGAGCGGCCCGGCAGGTAGAGTTTATCGTCCAGATTCTGAAGAAGATTCAGGAGGAGGGGGCGATGCAGCTGGTGCCTCAGCTGTTCTCTGATTTTCTGACCTATGGGAAGACGAATATGACCATGGAGCAGGTGCTTTCTCTTGCGTCCATGATGGATAGCGTAGATATAGACGACCTGACTCGCTACCGGGTTGAGGGCTCAGGGGATACCATTAACGGCACCTGGTATTACATCGCGGATATGGATGCTCTGGAGCAGTTTATCCTGGAAGAATTTTATGACCAGGATTAGTTCGGGGGCTTTACAGAAGCGTATTTTTTGCTTATACTGAAACAAGCGAGCAGGACGAAAGGGGTAAGTGATGCGCAAGATAAAGAAAATCGCAGTTGTTCTGGCGATGGTTGCCATGCTGGCGGTGTTGGCTGCCTGTGGGGCGGCGTCGATTACCAGGCCCATTGCGGAAGAGGGCAAGGACATGGTGGCTGTAGAGGGAACGTGCAGTATTTCCCGGGAGGGAGATGTGCTAAAGGTTTCGGTTTCCACTAACTTAATGGATGGAGCGGCTATGAAGGTCACCATTGACTCCTATAATGGAGACCAGCTGGCGGCAAAATATTATACCAAGGCTGGCGATAATTTTTACGTTGAGTTTGATATTGACCCAGAGTGGAGCGGTATCGTCTATGGGACGATGACCTGCGAGCCTCATGCAAATGGGGACCATACCGAGGAGATTTACGAGGCATACGGCGATAATTTCCAGAATATCGAGGGAGAGGATGTTCTCTATAATCTGACGGAGGGCAATTATCTAGTTTTGCAGAGCGAGGGTTTGGAACTCTAAGAGGGTTGCAAAAAAGGGTTGACAAACAGAGAGCGAATATGTTAATCTGCTTTTAGAACATTTGAAAGGCTAGGAAGAAGTTTTTCGATGCCGTACAGGTAGAAAGAGAGCTGCCGGTTGGTGCGAGGCAGTTGCCCAGGCATTTGAAGTATCGCTTTGGAGCTGATTTCTGAAGGAGAGTAGGAAAATCCGGTTGGCACCGTTACATGCCTAAGCTTGAAGGAGCTGAATGAGAGAGGCTGCGCCATTGGCGCTGCAACTTGGGTGGTACCGCGATGAACTCGTCCCTTGATGGACGGGTTTTTTTATTAAAAAATTTGAAAGGATGAGAAACCATGGACAAGAACATTAAACTGATTGCAGAGCGAATAGAGACGATGAGAGACATTATGGAGATTTCTCCTGAGGAAATGGCCCAGGCGCTGGGCATGACGGCAGAGGAGTATCTGGAATACGAGACGGGAGAGAAGGATTTTGCCTTCAGCTTTCTGTACACTGTGGCCAACAAGCTGGGTGTGGATATTACGGATTTGCTGACGGGAGAAAGCCCCAGACTGTCTCTCTTTTCCTGCGTACGGGCAGGGGAGGGACTGGCCATGGAGCGCCGCAAGGAATACAAATACCAGCATCTGGCCTATATCTTTAAGCACAAAAAGATGGAGCCCTTCTTGGTGACAGTAGACCCCAGCGACGTAGATGCGGCTACCCATAAAAATTCCCACGACGGGCACGAGTTCAACTACATTTTAGAGGGCTCCATGACCGTATTTGTAGAGGACCAGAAGGTGACGCTTCACCAGGGAGACGCCCTTTATTTTGACTCAAAGCATCCTCACGCCATGCAGGCAGAGGAGGGGAAGCCTTGCCGGTTTTTAGCCATCATAGCGAAATAAAATTTAAGGAGACGACATAGAGACATGAGAGCATTTGAGAAATACGTAAAAAACGACTTTAAGAGCTACGAGGATTTTAGCCAAAATTTTAAACTGAACGCGCCGGATGATTTTAACTTCGCCTATGACATTATGGATGATTTGGCGGAGCGGCACCCGAATAAGCGGGCGATGCTTTGGACGGACGTAGAGGGGAATGTGAAGGAGTTTACCTTCCTGGATTTTAAAAAGCTTTCCAACAAGGCCGTCAATTTCTTTACCAGCCTGGGAATCAAAAAGGGCGATATGGTTATGCTGATTTTAAAACGGCAATATGAGTTTTGGATCAGCATCCTGGCGCTGCATAAAATCGGGGCGGTGGCCATCCCCGCAACGCATCTGTTGACAAAGAAGGATATTGTATATCGAAACAATGCCGCCAGCATCAAGGCCATCATCTGCACGGATAAATCCGAGGTGGAGGAGCATATTGAGGATGCCGAGGCGGAATCCCCCACGCTGGAGCTGAAAATCCTGGTGGGCAAGCCGAGAGAGGGCTGGGTCAACTTCTGGGAAGGCATGGACAAGGCCAGCGACGTCTGGGAGCGGCCTACAGACGAGCGCCGCACCATGCTAAAGGATCCTATGCTGATGTATTTTACCTCCGGCACGACGGGAATGCCTAAAATGGTCGTCCACGACTATTCCTACGCCCTGGGGCACATTATTACGGCAGTATTCTGGCATAATGTAG
>DBGCIZ010000144.1:0-4451 GCA_048355355.1 Christensenellaceae bacterium
CCAGGCCCTCGTCCTGCCCCACCAGGGCCAGCCTTGGCTCATGGCAGCGCACCTCCCGCATCAGGTTTTCATACTCCCGCTCCGATACGTAGGGCGGGTTGGCGGTGATGATGTCGAACGTGCCGGAAATGCCCTCCAGCAAATCGGAGCAGAGCAGGGTGACGGCAACGCCGTTATCCGCCGCGTTTTTCTCCGCAACGGCCAGGGCATCCCTGCTGATATCCGAGGCGGTCACCGCCGCGTCGGTGTACTTTGCCAGGGCAATGGCCACGCAGCCGGAGCCGGTGCATAAATCCAGGGCGGTGGCGCAGCAGTTTTCGTTCATATAGTCGATGGCCTGCTGGGCCAGCAGCTCCGTATCCTGCCGGGGAATGAGCACCCGCGGGTCTACGGAAAAGCGGAGCCCCATAAACCACCGCTCCCCCATAATGTAGGCCAGCGGCTCCCCCCGCAGCCTGCGCTTCAGGATTTCCTCCACCCTGTCCCGCACCTGCTGGGAAATGGTCTGGTTCCCGTGGAGGAAAATCTCCCCCGGCTCGCAGTCCATCAGGTAGCAGAGGCTGTGCCTCGCCTCCACGTCGCTCTCCTCCGTCACTGCGGCAAAGCCCTGCTTTAAATAGCGGTAGGCCTCCAGCAGCGTGGGGCTGTTATCCTTCCGCGCCGTCTGCCTGCTGTCCATATTCCATCGCCTCCGCCGGCTCCTCCGGCTTCTCGCTTCTGTCGTATTGGGCAATCAAAGCCTGAATTTCCGCCTCGCTCTTCTCCCCCAGGGCCATCTCAAAGGCCACAATGGCAATCTCCAGCATGGAGTCGTCCGGCTCCCGGGTGGTGAGCCGCTGCAGCTGCATGCCCGGCCAACGGATGGCCCGCATGACGATATTATCGCTGCGGCCCGTAGCCTTCAGCACCTCGTAGGCCACCCCTGCAATGATGGGCAGCATGAGGATGCGCAGCCCAAAGCGGAGGAGGATATTGTCGCTCCAGCCTAGGAAGGAGTATACGATGATGGCAATCACCATCACCAGCAGCAGATAGCTGGTGCCGCACCGCGGGTGCAGCCGCCGCTGGGGCCGGGCATTTTCCACGGTCAGGGGCAAATCCCGCTCATAGGTGGCGATTGTCTTGTGCTCCGCGCCGTGGTACATAAAGACCCGCTTGATTTCCTTCATCTGGGTCACCAGAATCATATAGCCCAAAAAGATGGCCAGGCGGATGAGGCCGTCAATCAGGTTGATTAAAATCACGCTCTCAATAGAGCCGCGAATCAGGCTGGTAATGGTGGTGGGCAGGATGAAAAACAGCCCCACCGCCAGCACCACGGCAATCACCACGGCAAAGACCATCATCACGTCCATGGCGTTTTTGCCCGTCTTGTTGGCAACGAACTTTTCAAACCGGCTGGGCTCGTATTCCTCTACGGCGCTTTCGTCCAGCATTTTGGCCGCGTCCGTAATGGTTCCCACGCCCTGGACCATCATGTCGATAAAATTGACCACGCCGCGGATAATGGGCAGCTTCAGGATTTTCGATTTCCGCTGCTTGTTCTTCCACTTTTTCGTGACGATGGAGCCGTCCGGCTTGCGCACGGCAAGGGCGCTGTCCTCCGGCGAGCGCATCATGACGCCCTCCATAACGCCCTGGCCCCCGATGGAGCTCTTCCGCACCTCGCCGCCGGCAGCCAGGGCCAGATGCAGCAGAGCCAACTTTTTTCTCAATGCCATACTGTCTCCTTATGAAAAAACAGACCGAAAAAACGGTCTGAATTTTGCTTCGATATTCCTGTTATGCGGCAGCAACCGCCGTCCCACATACAGCAAACAAGGAAGCGGCATCTTGGCCGCCTACTTGAGGCCGTATCTCTTTTTGAAACGGTCTACTCTGCCGCCCGTATCTACCAGCTTCTGCTTTCCCGTGAAAAACGGATGGCATTTGGAGCAAATGTCCACCTTGATTTCCTTTTTCACTGAGCCGGTTACGAAGGTCTCTCCGCAGGCGCACTTGACAACGCACTCGCCATACTCCGGATGTATATCAGGTTTCATCGGTTTCACCCCTTTGTCTTAAAGTCACGCTTAATATTATATCATAGAAATAGCAAAAATCAAGCTATTTTTTATGAATATCGCCCTTCTTTTCAGCCGTCCTGTTTCTATATCACCACATTCCGGCCGGTTGAAACATCCTGCCCTATCCGGCGGAAATTTCCTCCTGCCAGAGCTCCTCCTCCTGCCTGACCACTACGTGAATCCATTTTTTCCGCACCAGCCGAATCAGGCAGACCACCGCCCGGACGAAAATATCCGACTTCAGGATGGCGTAGGTCGCCACGGCAGACCACTGGAAAACCAGCCCCGCCAGGGCCCCCAGGGGCACGGACCAGAGCCAGAGGGGCAGAAAGGCCGCAAACATGGCAAATTTCGTATCCCCGCCGCCCCGGAAGATGCCGGTGACGCAGATGTAGTGGACATAGTCAAAGGGCAGGTAGCAGGCCACAATGGCGAAGAAGGCGTTGGTGACCCCGTAGGTCTCCGCCGTAATGGAGGGGTAAAGCTGCAAAATCGGCCCCCGCAGCAGCATGACCCCAACGGCAGCCAGGCAGCCAATGCAGAAATTCAGCAGAAGCAGGCTGTTTGCCAGCCGCTTCGCCCTGTCGATTTGGGCTGCGCCAATTTCGTTTCCCACCAGGATGCAGGTAGCCGAGCCCATGGCCATGTTGGCAATCATCAAGACGCCGTGAATCGTGGCCGCAATGCCAATGGCGGCCATGGCGCTCTGGCCCATCCGCCCCATAATGACGGAAAACATGTTGATGGCAATGGCAAACATCACCTCGTTGAGCACCACGGGCAGCGTATATTTGAAGAAGTCCCGCAAGAGCACCCGATTGACGCGGAAGGTATTTTTAAACCGAAATCCCAGCACCTTATCCCCAAATCTGGCGTAGAGCACAATGGCCACCGTCTCTACAAACCGGGAAATCAGGGTTCCCAGAGCAGCCCCCGCCACACCCATGGCAGGCGCCCCCCAGTTGCCAAAGATAAAAATCCAGTTGAGCAGAATATTCAGAAGAAAGGCGCCGCTGTTGACCACCATGGGCACGATGACCACCCGCACGCTCCGCAGCATGGAGACGTACACCGTGGTTATGCCATAGAGCAGGTAGGACCACCCCACAATCCGCAGATAGGCCACGCCCTCTGCGATGACTGCCCGGTCTGGCGTATAGATGGCCATAATCTGCTCCGGCAGCAGCAGCACAACCGCCGTAAACACCGCCACGACGCACATGGTTACGATGATAGAAATGGACACCACCCTATCCACCGCCATTCGGTCCTTTTTCCCAAAATACTGGGAAATCATCAGGATGCCGCCGCTCAGCATGCCGAACAGCATCAGCGTGTAAATCATGAAAAACTGGTTCGCCATGGTGACGCCGGAGAGGGACGCCTCGGAAAGGTTCCCCACCATTACGTTATCCGCAAAATTTGCGCCGCTTTTGATGACCTCCGTAATCAAAATAGGCAAAGCCAGCTTGAGCAGCGCCATAAAAAAGGGCTTGTTGAACTCAAATTTTTTCATCGGGACACCTCTTTTTCGACAGACTGTTTTTCTGCAAAATGATAAATAGCTATTTATTATAAATTTACCCTGCCTTCCCCGAAAAAGCAATACACAGTTGCGCCCCTTTTGTGCAAAATCGCTCAACAAAGGCCGGGGTTTTCCTACCCCCGGCCACAAAAAAGGCAGGCCCTTGGGCCTGCCTGCTTCTGCTGTTACCGCTCTATTTGAGACGCCGCCTGGAACAGGTCCCGGAAGAGGGGATGGGGCCTGTCCGGCCGAGATTTAAACTCCGGATGGAACTGGACGCCCACATACCAGGGGTGGTCCCCAATTTCCACAATCTCCACCAGCTCGCTCTCCGGGTTGATGCCGGCCACTCTCATGCCGGCCTCCTCCACGGCCTGCCTGTATTCATTGTTGAACTCATAGCGATGGCGGTGCCGCTCAGAAATCATGTCCGTGCCGTAGGCTTTGTGGGCAAAGGTGCCCTCCACCAGGTGGCAGTCGTACTTGCCGAGGCGCATGGTGCCGCCAAGCTTATCAATATTCTTCTGCTCCGGCATGAAGTCAATCACCGGGTGCTTGGTGTTGGAGACGTGCTCCGTAGAGTTGGCGTCCTCCAGCCCCATGACGTTGCGGGCAAACTCCACCACGGCAATCTGCATCCCCAGGCAAATCCCCAGGAAGGGAATCTTGCTTTCCCGGGCGTACCGGGCTGCCGCAATCTTGCCCTCAATACCCCGCTCGCCAAAGCCGCCGGGGACGATAATCCCCTGGACGTCCCCAAGAAGCTCCTCCGGCTTCTTGCCCGTCTCTAAATCCACGGCGCTAATCCACTTGATTTTCAGCTTCTTGCCATGGTAGATGGCGGAGTGGTGCAGGGCCTC
>DBGCIZ010000145.1:0-2789 GCA_048355355.1 Christensenellaceae bacterium
CTTCCGCAAAACACAGCCTCATAGCCCAGCAGGCCCATCAGCACCGAATAGGCGTCCTGCCCCTCTGGCATGGTCCAGCGCTTTAGCAAGCCCAGCTTGCCCGGCGCAGCCTCCCCCATCAGCAGCAGCGCATAGGGGGTGGGAGCGGACTCCGTCCCCCCTTGGAGGAGGCTCAATTTTTTTTTGCCGTTTTTTATGAAGCGGCGCCCCTGCAAAAAGCCGCCGCTGCCCGGCCATCCCCCCTTGGTTTGCAGGCGGCAGGCCGTGCTCTGGCTTTCGTCCAGCAGGGTGTCGTCATAGAGGAAAAACAGGGGGAAGAAATACTCGTCCGCCCCGCCGTATTCGCTCAAAAGCCCCCGGACCATTTTGCGCCGTATCATGAGCCGCTTCATGCCCCGCCAGGCGTCATAATCGCCCCGTCCCAGCGCCATGGCAGCAAAGCGGCAGGGCAGCAGCCTGGTCTGGTAAAGCGCCTCTTGCCCCCAGGGCGCCAATTCCATGGCCTTTGCCAGGCCATGGGCCTCGCCGCCTGGGCGCCCCCGTTCCTCCAAAAACGACTCCAAGGCCAGCAGCAGGCAGGCCAAAATGCCGTTGGCCTCCTGCTGGCAGTCCTCTGCCGCTCTGGCCCCGTCTGGCCCGTAAAAGCTAAAAAACAGGCCGCCCCGCCTCTCTGCCCCGGCCATCCAGGTCACCAGTCCCTCGGCCTGGTCTGGCCTGTCCTCCAGCATGGCCAGCACCAGCTGGCTGCAAATGTCCCAAACGCTGGGCCCGTCCTCCATCTTCCCTGCGTCCGCCTCCAGCGTAGCCAGCAGCGCCCTCTCTCCCTCCTCCGGGCTGGGCCTCCGCCGCCTGCCTCTGGCAAGAAGCCGCATCACCCCCGGCGTCGCCAGAAACAGCAGACCCATCGCCGTCCCATACCAGACGAAGCGCCCCCCAATCCACGGCAGGCACCATTGAGCCAGCCCAAACAGGGGCACCATCCAAAGGCTTCGGTAGCCAACCTCCCGGGCTCGCCGCCCTGTCAGGGCGACGCTGCAATGGTAGGGCATAAGAAACAGCTCAAAGGCACTTTTGACCACTGTCTGGCGAAGCATGGCCCAAAGCTCCCTGGCCCCGGCGCTGCGCTTATAGTTCATGAGAAACAGGTTGATTGCCCGATTGAATTCCAGCATGGGCTTCAGCACTACAGGGAAGATGGCCAGGGCATTGCAGATGAGCCAGCCCCAGGTATCCTGAAAATAGGAAGCTGCCATCAGCAGCATAAAAAACAGGGGAAACAGCAGCCCCGCCCATCTTCTGCCGCACATGGCCGCATATCCGCTCCCCCCGCTCCCCAGAATAAATTCCTCCAGCATCCACCGCAGGCTGGGCACGCTTTTGCCAATGTCGCTTTTCTTGTGGGACATGGCAAAGCAGCCCACCAGGGACCCGGTCCGCAGGCTTTCCTCCCAGGCGGCCTGCCTGCCGCTGGCCACGTTTACCACGCCAATGCCGCCGAAAAAGGTCTCTCCGAAGAGCTGCTGCTCCAAGTCCTCATAGCTGGAGCCCCGGAGGGAGTAGCCAACCGGGCCGGAGAAAATCCGCGCCAGGAGGCTGCCTCCCTTTTTCGGCGGACAGGCCGTCACAATGGGGACCACCGCGTCATAGCCCCCCGCGGCGCGGCCCAGCCCTCCCCTTGGAAGGTTGGCGGGATGGCTGGCGGCGCAGAGCAGCTTTTCTACCGTATCCGGCAAAAAATAGACCGAATCATCTGCAAACACGGCAAAGTCATAGGCGTCGCCCAGGGCGCGGCAGACCTCCGTGGCGCTGCCGTCTGCCTGATAAAAGCGCAGGGCTACGCCGTATCTCCCCCAAAGCTCCTCCTCCAGAGCTGGCTGCCGCGCAGGGCCGTAGTAGCCATAGTCCAGCCCCAGGGCCTTATGGAGCAAAATCATCTGCCCCATGCGGGTGCAGCCTGCCGCCGGCATGAGCAGGATGGCCCTCCAGGGGCCTCGGCGCAGCGCCGGGAGATATCTGGCCCGGACGATGTAGCGGAGCCCATGGTCTCCATAGGTCCCCAGCAGCACCAGTATTGGGACAAAGGCCAGCAGAGCCAGCAGGATTTTCATGGCTATGCCCCGGCCAAACAGTCCCCCGGCCAAAATGGCCAGGATGGCCGATGCAATCAGCAAAACCGGGGGATACGCCGCTATCCAGTCCACCTCCCGCTGCCGGATGCCAAAAATCTCCCGCATCAGCTCCCTATCTTCAAAGACGGAAAACACCTCCCCGCCCCGCTCCTCTGCCGCCTGCACCAGAGCCTTGGCGCAGCGCACCGGGTCGATGGCATGCCGGAAGGCAAAGGCCTCCAGCTGGCGAATCAGCATTTCCCGCGTCTCCCGGGAAGATGCGGCAAAGGTCTCGTCCTGCTCCAGGGCGTGGCCTGTTTTAGAAAGGCCCAGCTGTCCGCTCCACTGGGAAAGCCTGCCCAAGGCCTCTACCGCCGCCGTCATGGCCGCCTCCAGCTCCTTCTCGTATTGGCCGGCCTGCCCGTCCAGCGCTACGTCGCAGGCAGCCGCTACCTCTCTGGCCCGGGCCTGCTCGGCAGCCGCCAGGCAGAAGGGGTCTGTCTCCTGGTCAGGGCCCCACTGCTCCCCGCGGATATAGAGCAGCAGCTCTGCCCAACGGGCCAGCTGCTTTAAAATACTGATTTTTGCATAGTCGCCAACCAGGTACAGCTCGTCCAGCTCCAAGGTCCTCTTTTTCTGATAGACGCGAATATACTCCTCTAAATCCTTAAGCAGCTGCCC
>DBGCIZ010000146.1:0-5810 GCA_048355355.1 Christensenellaceae bacterium
ATATGGTAGCCAGCCCCGGCGGGCGTATGGGCGGCGGCGTAGTCCAGAGATGCGTCGGACAGGGTGAAGGAGGCGTGAAGCCCCATCATGCCCCGCTGGTCCTCCGTGGTCCTGGCATATTGGATAAACTGTTCGTTTTCGGCCACAGCCTCTTTCATCTTTTCCTGGCCGGCCCGGTCGGAAACCTCGTAGCAGAGGCAGGTGCGCAGGCCAAGCTCCCTCGCCACCTCTGAGATGGCAAAGAGGCTGCCGCTGACCGCCCCATAGCTGGCGTGATGGTCAAATACGGTGGTGACGCCGTTTTTGATGCCGTCCAGATAGGTCCAATAGGCGCTGTAGGTCACGTCCTCCAGGGTGAGATGCTCGTCAATATTCCACCACATGCCCTTTAGAATATCCAGAAAATCAGCGGGGTGATAGCCCGCGATGCTCATGCCCCGGGCGAAGGCGCTGTAAATATGATTATGGGCGTTGATGAGGCCGGGCATAATCAGGCCGCCGCGGGCATCCAGAAAATCAGCATCCGGGTATTTTTCCCGCAGGGAGGCCGTTTCCCCCACCTCTGAAATGAGCCGCCCCTCTATGGCGACGCAGCCGTCCTCTAAAAAAGTATTCCTCTCATCCATAGCGATGAGCCGTCCGTTCCCGATGAGCAGCATAGCAGTCTCCTTCCTTTGCCGGCAGGGCCGGGTTGCAGTTTTTTTCTTCCTTAATAATTGAGAGAGTATTTTTTTAAATTTTATCATGCAATCGGGCTAAAAGCAATAGATGTAAGAAAGGGACAAAAATCTTTTTTAGCACTTCCAAAAACTTTTTGCAAGAAACCTTGATTTATTTGGCGGATATGATATGATGTTTTTAAACAGGAAAAGCCCGTCCCTCCGCCATTTTTTAAGGGGAGAAGGGCGAAAACGAAATGAGAGGTGGGAGAGTATGGAGAGCAAGCTGCCCCTGGGGCTGCTGAAACGGTTGGCAAAGGGACTTGCCGCCCAGTTTGGCGAGGACTGCGAGATTGTGATTCACGACCTGACCGGGGACAGCCGGGAAAAGACCATTGTGGCCATCGAAAACGGCCATGTGACGGGGAGAAAGGTTGGGGGCCCCCTCTCCCACATTGTTTTAGAGGCGCTGGCAACGGGCTACGAGCCGGAGGACCAGCTCTGCTACCTGACCAAGACGAAGGACGGCAGGGTGCTGCGCAGCTCAACCATCTTCATCCGGGAGGATGAGGAGGACCCGGCCAGCCATCCCATCGGCATTATCTCCATCAATTACGACATTACCCGCCTGGTGGCCATGGAGCAGGCGGCCCGGCGCATGATTAACTATCCCGAGACGCCTGCGGCGGAGCCCACCAGAATAACCAGCAATGTGGCGGATTTGCTGGACGAGCTGATTGAGCAATCTGTGGCCATGGTGGGCAAGCCGGTGGAGATGATGAACAAGAGCGACAAGGTTCGGGCAATTGGCTTTTTAAGCGACATGGGGGCTTTTCTCATTACCAAATCGGGGGACAAGATTTCCCAGAGATTCGGCATTTCCAAATTCACGCTTTACAATTACATTGACGAAAACAACAAAAATACGGCGAACATGGTTTAACGGAGCCGTTGGAGGGAGGTAACGTATGGATTATGAAAGAGTAAAGGCGGCGGCAGAGGGTTACCGCGGCGATATGACGCGCTTTTTGCGGGAGCTGATTGCCATCCCCGGGGAGAGCTGCGGCGAGGAAAGGGTCATCCGGCGCATTGAGCAGGAGATGAAGCAGGTAGGCTTTGACCGGGTGGAAATCGACGCCATGGGCAACGTGCTGGGGTATATGGGCACGGGGGAGCGGATGATCGCCTTTGACGCCCATATCGACACAGTAGGCATTGGAGAGCTCTCGAACTGGACCTTTGACCCCTACGAGGGCTATGAGACAGAGACGGAAATTGGCGGGCGCGGCGCGTCAGACCAGCTGGGGGGCATTGTCTCCTCCGTCTATGGGGCGAAGATTATGAAGGAGCAGGGGCTGATTCCCGCGGACTGCACAGTGCTGGTGACGGGGACCGTGCAGGAGGAGGACTGCGACGGCCTTTGCTGGCAGTATATCATCAACGAGGACAAAATCAGGCCGGAGTTTGTGGTTATCACAGAGCCGACGGACGAGGGCATTTACCGGGGCCAGCGGGGCCGCATGGAGATTCGCGTGGAGGTAAAGGGGATTTCCTGCCATGGCTCCGCGCCGGAGCGGGGCGACAACGCCATCTATAAAATGGCGGAGATTATCGGCGAGGTGCGGGATTTAAACGAACGCCTCAAGGACGACGACTTTTTGGGAAAGGGCACTTTGGCGGTGTCGCAGCAGTTCTATAACTCCCCTTCCCGCTGCGCTGTGGCGGACATGGCGGCCATCTCTATCGACCGGCGGCTCACCGACGGGGAGACCTATCTCTCCGCGCTGGAGGAGATTCGCGTCCTGCCCTCCGTAAAGAAATATAACGCGGAGGTGACCATGTATGAATACGACAGGCCCAGCTGGACGGGGCTGCAATACCCAACGGAATGTTACTTCCCCACTTGGGTGATTCCCGAGGAGCATCCGGCGGCCAAGGCCCTGATTGCGGCCCATCAGGCGACTTATGGGGCGCCCAGGGTGGACAAGTGGACCTTCTCCACCAACGGCGTTTCCATCATGGGCCGCTACGGCATCCCCTGCATCGGCTTCGGCCCGGGACGGGAGAAGGAGGCCCACGCCCCCAATGAAAAGACTTGGAAGGACCATCTGGTCAAGTGCGCGGCGGTTTACTCCCTGGTGCCGACCATGTATGAAAAATAGGAGGAAGCAAATGGACATCAAGCAATTTACGGATAAACTGGAGAAACTGAACATAAAAGATATGTATGAAGGGGACTTTTTCCTGACGTGGGAGAAGTCGGCGGACGAGCTGGAGGCTGTTTTCACCGTGGCGGACGCGCTGCGCCACCTGCGGGAGAACAACATCTCGCCGAAGATTTTCGACAGCGGCCTGGGCATCTCGATTTTCCGGGATAATTCCACCAGAACCCGCTTCAGCTTTGCCTCTGCCTGCAACATGCTGGGCCTGCAGGCCCAGGATTTAGACGAGGGAAAGTCTCAGATTGCCCACGGGGAGACGGTTCGCGAGACGGCCAACATGGTTTCCTTTATGGCGGACGTAATCGGCATCCGGGATGACATGTACATCGGCAAGGGCAACGCCTATATGCACGAGGTGGTGGACGCCGTCGCCGAGGGCTATCGGGAGGGAGTGTTGGAGCAGAAGCCAACCCTGGTCAACCTGCAGTGCGACATTGACCACCCCACCCAGATTATGGCGGACGCCCTTCACGTCATCCACCAGATGGACGGCGTGGAGAACCTGAAGGGGAAAAAGCTGGCCATGACCTGGGCCTACTCCCCCTCCTACGGCAAGCCCCTCTCCGTGCCCCAGGGAGCCATTGGCCTGTTTACCCGCCTGGGCATGGACGTGGTGCTGGCCCATCCCGAGGGCTATGAGGTCATGGAAGAGGTGGAGGAGGTGGCCAGGAAAAACGCAGAGCAGTCCGGCGGCACCTACACCAGAACCAACTCCATGGAGGAGGCCTTCCGCGATGCGGATATCGTCTACCCCAAGAGCTGGGCGCCCTTTAAGGCCATGGAGGAGCGGACGGAGCTCTACGGCAAGGGGGACTTTGACGGCATCGACAGGCTGGAGCAGCGGCTTTTGGCCCAGAACGCAGAACACATGGACTGGGAGTGCACCGAGGAGCTGATGGCAAAGACGAAGGACGGCAAGGCGCTATACCTCCACTGCCTGCCTGCGGATATTTCAGGCGTCAGCTGTGAGCACGGAGAGGTGGAGGCCAGCGTGTTCGACCGCTACCGCAAGCCCCTCTATCAGGAAGCCAGCTATAAGCCCTATATTATCGCCGCCATGATTTTCCTGGCAAAGGTGAAGGAGCCGGCGGAGATGCTGAAAAAGCTGGCAGAGCAGGGGACGCCCCGGGAAGAAAAGTAAGCTTCGGCGGGCAAGGCCAGCCCCGCAAGGGACGGCAAGGCCATGATTTGGCCCGCCCCTTCTTCCCAAAAAAGCACGGCAGGGCGGGAAGATTGAGAGACGACGGCGCGCCTGCAAGCCATGCGCCGCAGCGTCAGCGGGAAACAGAGGCCATGCAGCTTGACGCGACGCCGGAGGAGGAAAGAATGAAAATTGTCATAGCTTTGGGCGGCAACGCGCTGGGCAATTCCCTATTTGAGCAGATGGAGGCCGTGCGGGTGGCGTCCAAATCCATCGCGGATTTGATTGAGGCGGGGCACCAGGTGGCTCTGACCCACGGCAACGGGCCTCAGGTGGGCATGATCAACCAGGCCTTTGGCGAGTATTACAGGACGACGCCGGGGGCATCCGTCATCCCCATGTCCGTATGCGTGGGCATGAGCCAGGGCTATATTGGCTACGATTTGCAAAACGCGCTTCGGGAGGAGCTGCGGAACAGGGGCATTCAAAAATCCGTGGCGACGCTGATTACCCAGGTTCGCGTAGACGAGGATGACCCGGCGTTTCTCCACAGAACCAAACCCATCGGCAGGTTCCTCACCAAGGAGGAGGCAGACGACCTGACGGCCAAGGGGTATCACGTCATAGAGGACTCTGGCAGAGGCTACCGCAGGGTGGTGGCCTCGCCAAGGCCCAAGGAGATTATTGAGATTGACATCATCCGCGACCTGCTGGCGGATGGCCAGGTGGTCATTGCGGCAGGGGGCGGCGGGATTCCCGTCGTCGACGCGGGGAGCAACCATTTAAAGGGCATGGGCGCGGTGATAGACAAGGATTTCACCGGCTCCCTGATGGCCCGGCAGCTAGAGGCGGACTGCTTCTTTATTTTGACGGCAGTGGAAAAGGTGGCCATCCATTTTGGCCGGCCGGAGGAGCAGTGGCTGGACACAATGACATGCAGCCAGGCGCTGCAATATGCGGCGGAGGGCCAGTTTGGCGAGGGCTCCATGCGCCCCAAGGTGGAGGCGGCGGCAGAGTTTGCCGCATCGGGCCAGGGACGCTTCGCCATCATTACCCATCTCCATACGGCGGGAAAGGCGCTGGAAGGAAAGACGGGAACGAGGATTTTCGGATAAACACATATGGCAGAAAAGGGCCGCCAGCAGGCGGCTTTTTTTGCGGCAGCTGGGCGGCCGGCAAGGCAGAAGCAGCAGGGGGGGCATGGAACGCTGCGCCATCGTCTAGACATGGCCTGCATGGCTATCATATAATAGAGAAAAAAGCGTTGCGCTGCAACGAAAGGGAGGATACGGATGCAATACGAAATCAGGGGAGGTGTGTTCCCCGTGGTGGTCTGCCAGCTGGAGGATGGGGAACAGATGCGGACAGAGAAGGGCTCCATGGCGTGGATGTCTGCCAACATGCAGATGGAGACGTATGGCGGAGGCGTGGGGAAGATGTTTTCCAGGGCGTTTTCCGGAGAGAGCATGTTTCAGAATATTTACACGGCAAAGGGCCCGGGCATGATTGCCTTTGGGTGCAGCTTTCCCGGCAAGCTGCTGGCCCTGGAGCTGCGGCCGGGCAGGGACGTCATCTTTCAAAAGAGTGCCTTTCTCGCCTCGGAAATGGGCGTAGACCTTTCCATCCACTACAGGAAGAAGCTGAGCGCCAGCTTTTTCGGCGGCGAGGGCTTCATTATGCAGCGGATTTCCGGCACGGGCATGGCCTTTCTGGAAATTGACGGAGAACTGGTGGAATACAGCCTGGGGGACGGCGAGCGCATGGTGGTGGACACGGGGAATGTGGCCG
>DBGCIZ010000147.1:0-1508 GCA_048355355.1 Christensenellaceae bacterium
GTTTCCTCCTGCTCATCCAAAAAGCGGTCAAAGGCCAGCAGATTATTCACCCGGGAAAGGCATCGCCGCATGGCGGCTATGTGCCGCTCCTCCAGGGCGGCGCCAGCCTCTGCGCGCTGCAGCTGGGGGCGCACCTTTCCGGCGATTTTCTCCACCCTGCGCCTCATCCGGCGGTCGCCAGCGCGAAGATGCAGGCTATAAATCAAATTAAACACCAGCATACTCAGGCATACCATGCCATAGCTGTATAAAATTACTTCGCTTCCCATTTCAAATTCCTGCCTACAGGCTAGCCCTTAGGAACCGGCCCAATACTCCTTCATAATATAATAGGACTCCTTCAGCCGCTCGTGATAGGTCACCGAGGTTCCCCAGCCCTCCAAGGCAAAGGGCTCCATGGGGATACGGTATTCTGCGCTTTCCCCTGCTGCAACACCTACGTACATTTCGTCTATTTGAATGTACTCCACGCCATAGTGCTCATAATAGTCGTCGTGAATCATCATCTCAGACGGATTGGCAAAGTTCAGCAGCTGCCACGGCAGGCGGATTTCCACCCCGCTCTCTGTAAAGCAAAAGTCCGCCAGAGAATCGAAGTCCTCTGCTTCCGGGTTTCCATTGCCGCAGCGCAGCTTTCCCGTTTCATAGGTCGGGTAGGTTGGCTGCCCCCTGCGCCCAAGATTATTGGTCAGCTGAAGCACCATCTCAATCCTCCGAAACACTGGCGTATCCGCATCCACTGGCTCCAGATAGGGATTTCGCTGGTCTGTTTCCTGAAAATATGTGGCCCGAAGCACCTCATAGCGCTCCTGCACCAGGACACGGCTGCCGTCCTCTCCGGCAATGCGAATGACAAAATCGCAGGGCCGTTCAAAGGAAATATCGTAATTTTCGCAATAGGTGCTGCCCGTCTTAGGCGTCGTGTCAATAGGGATGTAGAGAATATCCTCCTCCGGGTCAAAGTCCTCCCATTCTACCAGAAAATAGAGGAACTTTTCGTCGTATTTCATGGAGAGACTGCCTTCCTCCCTGGTCTGGACCACATCCTCCTCTGTCCATTCCGACGTATCCCCATCCACATAGCAGACGCTCTCCTCCTCGCCGGGGTCAAAGGTCAAAAAGCCGAAAAACTGGTCGCTGGTCTGATAATCGCTCCAGAAGGGGGATTTGTCTAAATCCACTGCATGCATGGTATTCCAGGCCCGCTTAAACCACTCATCCTGCCAGGAGAAAATGCAGCTCCCCGCGCTGCCTGCGGCCATAATATCCTCATAGCATTCAATCAGGGCCTGCCCCTGCTCGGCCTCTGTCATGTAGCCCTGGTTTCGGTCTGTGTTCACATCCTCCTGCGCCATGCCGCGGCCCGTCGTCACCCCATATTCCGAAATTACTACGGGAATGTTGTGGTGCCGATTTAACATTTGCAAATAGGCATAATAGGTGTTGTATCGGCCGCGGCTGTCGTAAAAATCAGCCTGCTCGTCCCCAGTCAGGACACTGTCGTAAGG
>DBGCIZ010000148.1:0-6210 GCA_048355355.1 Christensenellaceae bacterium
GGGGATGGAATATTTCCGCATCAGCCGCCCTACCTTTTCCGTCTCTAAAAAAGCGTTGGATTTTTGCTCCATGGGAATCGCCTCCTTTTGCGATGCAAAAAAAATATGCGCTTCACGAAAAGCTGGATTTACGCTTTACGCTACACGCATTTTCGCAATGGGGGAGACCTCCGCCCATTGCCATAATATGAAGTCTCTGCCGAAACAGAGAAAAAAGCGAGCCACATGCAACTGGACTTACGCCCCTCATGCCGCTCGCTGCACTGCTATTATATGCTTTTTTTAGGGAAAAGTCAACGGCCGATTTGGCGGGAGCGCCCTCAATGGGTATGGTCTAAATACTGGATTCCCTCTGGCAAATCCCGCTGGATGGCCTCCTTCATCCCCTTGGCGAAGGGACAGGGGTAGGCGATGGGCGTGCCCTTCTGAATGCAGGAGGCAAAGGCGATGGTATCTGCCCCGCGCTTCACCAGCTCTCTGGCCCGGAGGACCGCCTTCTTGCCGGGGCAGCCGCCGCAGCTGATAAAGCCCACCAGCTGAATTTCCCCCGCAACGCCCTGAAAGGCGCCCTGCCGCTCCCGCAGCATGCGGAAGTCTGTGGTGCCGGGGCAAAAGTCCTCCGTCTGCATACACCGAATGATTCCAACCTTCATGGGAATCCCTCCTCTGAGATTTTTTTCGTGCCGCAGCCTCCGTGGGGGGGAGACTATTGCAAAATAGTAGTATAAATTAGGGCTACTACTTGATGCGGCTTATCATCGCTCCTCCTGTGGATTTTTTCGAATATGGCCGCAGGAGGAACACAATTAGTATTTCTGTTTAGAAATACTAATGTAGGGATGCTTGTGAGAGCGCGCTACCCCAGCCATTTCGTATGGAAGGAGCCCTCCCGGTCGATGCGCTCATAGCCGTGGGCGCCGAAGCAGTCCCGCAGCCCCTGGATGACGTTGCCGGGGAGCTTGCCGCAGGTCTGGGCGTCGAAATAGGCCAGGGCGGAGCCCATGGCAGGGACGGGCGCGCCTCCCTCTGCTGCCGCAGACACCACCTTCCTGAGAGAGGGGATGGACTGAGCGCATATCTCCCGCACGGGCTGGGCGGAGAGCAAATCGCCCCCCTCCTCCACGGCCTGAATCAGCGCGGGGAGCAGGGCGGAGCGGATGATGCAGCCCCCCTTCCAGAGGGAGAGGGCCGTGGCCAGAGAAATGCCCCAGCTGTGCTGCTCCGAGCTGGCGCGGAGGAGCTCCAGCCCCTGGACGTATAGCAGCGTTTTGGCCGCCAGATAGGCCCGCTCCATATGCCCCTCAATATAGCGGAGGATGATTTTCCGCGCCGGGGCATAGAGAGCCTCCCGATGGGCGCGCATGGAATCCTCCGTCAGGAGGCGGGCTGCCACAGCCTCGAAGAGAGATGGGGCCGGGCACCCCAGGGCAAGCGCCTCCTGAGATGCCCACTTGCCCGTATTTTTCTGGCGGGCTACGTCGGAAATCCGGTCCACCAGAGGCTGGCCATCTTCCTCATAGGAGAGGACTGCCGCGGCGATTTCTGTCAAATAGCCCTGAAGCAGCCCCCGGTTCCAGAGGGCAAACCGCTGGCCAATGGTCTGGGAGGGCAGGCCGCCGATGCGCATGATATGGCAAAGCTCTGCGATGACCTGCATCTCGCCATACTCAATGCCGTTGTGGACTGTTTTAGTCAGATGCCCGGCGCCGCCGGAGCCCACCCTGCCGCAGCAGACCGTGCCGTCCTCTGCTCTGGCGGCGATTTTGCACAGGATGGGGGAGAGCTCCGCCCAGGCGGCCTCGTCGCAGCCCACCATGAGGCTGGGGCCGTGGCGCGCGCCCTCCTCTCCGCCGGAAACGCCCATGCCCACAAAGCGGACGCCCCGCTCTGCCGCCAGGGCAATGCGCCGCTCTGTATCGGCGTAATTGGAGTTGCCGCCGTCGATTAGAATATCCCCTGCCTCCAGATAGGGCAGGATTTCCCCCAGAAAGGAATCCACTGCGCCGGCGTAAATCATCATCAAAATCCGCCTGGGGCGGGAGAGGGCGGCGCAGAAATCCGCCAAGGTGTCTGCCACGGCAAAGCTGCCGCCGCGAAAGGCATCCCGCTCCGCCGCGTCGACGCTGTAAACGGCGGTATCCACGCCGTGGTCCCACAAATTTTTTGCCAGGCTGCCCCCCATGACGGAGAGGCCTACTACGCCAAACTCAGCCATGCCATTCGCCTCCGATTTCCGTGAGCCGCTCTTTGCTGACGGAGATGTGAGCGCCGCGAACCTCGTTGGCAATCTGGGTGATGCGCAGGTCCCCCAGCAGGCTCAGCATGGCCAGAGCCTCCCGGCGGTCCGCCAGGCCGTTGCGGCGGGTCAGCAGGTCCGCCATGTTGCCAAGGGCTTCGTAAACCGCGTCGGTCAAATCTGCGCTGAAGCCAAAGGCGTAGAGGTGGGTTCCGGTGTCCAGAACAGGGCCGGGGATGGCCTCGTCCAGAACGTCGAAGGAGAGGGTCACTTGGCGGTAGGGGCACTCGATGGCGGTTCCGCCGGATTCCCCGTCCCCCTGAGCAGCGTGGCCATCCCCAATGGCAAAATAAGCCCCTTCTACGAAGATGGGAAGGTAGAGGGTGGTGCCCTCGGCAATGTCCTTGCAGTCCAGATTGCCGCCGTGGGGGCCCGGGTTATAGGTGGTGACGCCGCCGGGCACGTCCGGCGCAACGCCCATGACGCCCATAAACGGATTCAGGCTGACCTGATGCCCCCGGTGGCTGACGGCCTTGCCCGCCGCCACGTCCACATCCCACAGGAGGAAATACTCCCCCTCTGGCGCGTTGATTCTGCGCAGATGGTCCGGGTTGCCATACCCAACTCGAGACCAGCCCCAGTCCCCCGGGACCAGCTTTTTGACGTGAACCGCCAGGGTCTGGCCCGGCCGGGCTCCCTCGATGAAAATGGGGCCGATGAGGCACTGGCCCTGGTCCTTAGGCAGCTCCCGCTTGAAAAATACGCCGCTTTCGCTGGAGGGCTGGGCGTGCTTTTCCGTCCGCCAATCAGCCTCCAGCGTCTCAATGTCTACCACATCCCCCGGCTGCATCACCAGGGCGGGCCTGTCCTCCCGGCAAAATCTGCCCGTCAAAGTGTCCCGGGCGGGTCTTAACGTATACTGCATATGTCCTCCTCGATGTAAATTGCAATGAAAAACAGCCCATAGGCATTGCCGCCGGGCTTGGGAAGGGGGAGGGCGCTGCCTCCCCCGGCGTTCTTATTCTGCACCGTCCAAAATGGCGTTCACCTGGCGAAGCACGTCCGCCGGCAGCTGAATATCCCCGCACCGGGCGCTGGATTCCGCCTGGGCAACGGTTCTGGAGCCGCAGATGATGGACGTGATAGCGGGCTTGCTGATGAGCCAGCCCATGGCGAGCTCCAGCAGGGTCAGGCCAGATTCGTCTGCCACCAGCTTCAGCCGGTCCACAACGTCCAGCTTTTTATCCAGCTCGTCGCCGCAGACGGCCGGGTTGGTGAGCCGCATGTCCGAAGGGGTCAAATCCTTGTCCCTGCCGCGGTAATACCGGCCGGAGAGCACGCCCTGGCAAAGGGGGCTGTAGGGCAGGCAGGCCATTCCCTTGGCCTCGCACTGGGGCAAAACCTGCTCCTCTGTTCTATACTCCAGCGGAATGCCGCAATAGGAGGTGGAGTTCCGGTCAAACATATTGTAGAGCACCTGATGGGATGCGATGGGGAAGATTTTGTCGCAGGCGTCCAGCATTTCGGGCGAAAAGTTGGATGCGCCGACGTAGCGGGCCTTGCCCGCCTTTACCACGTCCCGCAGGGCCTCCATGGTCTCGTGAATATCCGTATTATGATCCGGCCAGTGCATCTGAATCAGATCCACATAGTCCACATCCAGGCGCTGCAGACTCTGGTCAATTTCGTCCATAATGCTCTCCCGAGAGAGGCAGCGGATGCCGGCGGAATCCGGCTTGACCCAGCGGAGGCCCAGCTTGGTGCCGAGAAAGACCTTGTCCCGCCGGCCCTTGATGGCTCGCCCCAGGACCCGCTCGGACTCGCCAAAGCCATAGATGGGGGCAACGTCGAAATAGTTGACGCCCATGTCGATAGCGGCATGAATGGCCCGCTCAGACTCGTTGACGTCGCCGCCTGTCCAGTTATAGCCCGCGCTGGACCAGCAGCCATAGCCTACCACAGAGAGCTCTTCCTGTATTCTTCCTACTTTTCTGAATTGCATAGCTTCCTCCTGATTTTTTAATCGAAACCGAAATTATTACACAATAAAACAACAGGAAACCAAAAGAAGTTCGTGTCTCTATGATACTATAGAAAAAGCCTCTGTGTCAACGGCTATTCTCCCTTATACTTCCGCCGGGTGGCGATGCCCCCGCGAATGTGGCGCTCATCCATGTTTTTCTGCAGCACCTCCCGCACGCGGCGGGCCATGAGCGGGTTCAGCTCTTCGATGCGGTCCCGCATGTCCTTATGAACGGTGGACTTGCTGACGCCGAACTCTGCTGCGGCCTGCCGCACGGTGGCGCCAGTGGCGGTGATGTATTCGGCGATTTCGCGGACTCTCTCTTCAATATACCCCTTCATATTCCTTCCCCCTGAAACGTGTTTGTTCCATTGTATGAAGCAGGGAGCGGCAATATGAAAGAAGAAAATAATGCGTTTCTTTATATATAGATAAAATTAGATTTATAAGAGAGGCGGCGGGAATAAAATAATAGTGGCTGACGGTCAGGCGGTGTGCTATGATAAAGGGACGACACAGCAAAGGAGGGGACAGAGATGGGCATGGCAGGATGGATAGAGCGCTACCAGCGGCAGGCGCTGGAGACCTTTGGCGGCAGGATTTGCTTTATGGGCGTGCAGGGGAGCCGGGCCAGAGGCGAGGCGCGGGAGGAAAGCGATATCGACATGGTTCTGATTTTGGATGAGGTGGACGGGAAGGACCTGCTGGCATATAGGTCCATGCTCCAGTCTCTGGAGCATGGAGAGCTGGCCTGCGGCTTCATCTCGGGCAGAGAGGTGCTGAAGAGCTGGCCCAGGTGGGAGCTGTTTCAGTTTTACCGGGACACCAGACCCCTCTATGGCACGCTGGACTTTTTACTCCCGCTCATTGGGCCAAGGGACATTGCCGAGGCGGTGAAAAACGGCGCGGCAAACGTATACCACGCCGCCTGCCACAGCCTTGTCTTTGGCCAGGGGCCGGGGGACGTAAGAGAGGTGGCCAAGGGCGCCTTCTTTGTGCTCCAGGCAAAGTGCTATTTAGAGCAGGGCCAATACTGGGGCAGCCGGGCGGCCTTAATGGAGCACCTGGCAGAGGAGGAAAAGGCGCTGCTTCAGACAGAACAGCTGGAACGGGAGGAGGCTCTCGGCAGGCTGGCGGCATGGAGCGGCGCGCTTTTGACAAAATGGAAGAATAGAAATATCGAAAAATAGAAATATTGCGATGATTCTTGCGAATTATGGCAAATAGTCGTAAAGCCGCATCAGCAGGGTCCCATAGGCGTTGAACAGGAGGCCGAAGGCGGCCGCAAAGCACTCCCAGCGGTGGGGACGCTTTCGCCCGCTGAGGAGCAGGCCGAAGAAGGCGTAGGGCAGCAGGTCCACAGTGTACCGGGCGCCAAACTGGTAGCCGCCGAATGTCTTATGAAGGCAGAGGCAGAGCAGATTTGCCGCCAGGCAGGCGAGGGCGGCCCACATGGGCGGGGTGACCCTGCGCCGCCAGATATCCTTTGCCAGTTGGATGGCGGCGATGAGGAAAAAGGGGTTGACGACGTAGAACAGGAAGCCGTCGAACTGAGGGAACACGAGGGAGCCGTCCTCCGCAAGGGTGATGCCCCGCAGGAAGATGTTGCTCAGATTGTTGCCCAAATAGGAGAGGTGGAACTGGCCGTTTTCCGCCTCTAAAAATTCAGGCAGATAGTTATGCCCAAACTCCAGAGGATTGCCAAAGCGGATGTAGTTATACCAGCCATAGGCAGCGCCGATGGCCAGCGCCACAAGGCAGGGAATCAGCAGGCTTTTCAGCGTCTTTTTAATAGATTTATCGCAATATAGAAAATATACGATAAATAGAGGAAAATAGAAGAGGGAAAAGGGGCGGCAGCCTACGGCCAGGGCGGTCAGCAAAAAGGCGGCTGTCCGCCTGCCCCGGAGGGCGTAGTCAATGGCCCAGCAGAGAAAGGCCATGTTGAGGG
>DBGCIZ010000149.1:0-2066 GCA_048355355.1 Christensenellaceae bacterium
CATAGAGGATGTTTACGGCTGCTATTCCAGGGCGTTGCCGGGCCTTGGCGGCCTGGTGGAATTTGCCGCGGGCACCTTTGGGATGATTGCTTTTGGCCTTTTGGCTTTCATCATGATTGTTTTGATTGCCATCTGTATTGCAAAGCTGCGGGGCCGGCCCATTTCTGAGCGAGAGGCAGAGGAAGCCTTTCAGCAGGCAAATGCCTACGGACTGGACGAGCAGGAGCGGGAGAAAATACGCCGCCGCGCGGTATATCCAGAGCTGGAGGACGAGGAACCGGCAACCCGGCAGAAGGAGAATCTGCGCCAGGAGGAGCCGCAGCAGGAGGCAGACTGGCCGGAGCCAGAGCGCCAGGCGCGCGAGAGCCATGGGCAGCGGCATTCCAAGCAAATTCGGGCTGTGACCTTTGAAGACAACGCTGAAGCCGCCGGGATGGCTGCCTTTGCTGCCGGCGAAGGGAATGCCAGTGGTGGCGCCGTAGAGCAGGAAATGGAGCAACTGCTGCAGCAATTTGAGGACAGCGAGGCGGCCGAGGCTGTGATGGAGGAAGGGCCGGAGCCTGACGAAGAACCAGCGCCAGAGATTGCTGAGGATGCGGCGGAGGAAGCGGCCACAACAGAAGGAGAGACAGAAGAGGAGCCAGCAGCTCAGGAGGAAGTTTTGCTGGACGATGAGGCGCCTTTTCTGGAGGAATCTCACATTCATGACAGACGGGGCGAGGCGCCGCGACAGAGCCGCAAAGGCAGCCGGGAAATTGTGGTAGTTCCACCGCTGGAGGCGGTGATTGAGGCGCGAGACGAGGAGCCGGCGAGACGGCGGCCAGATGTCAACGGGCTGTTTTTAGACGACACTGCGGAGATGGTGGTGGAAGGGACAGACAGCCAGATGGAAAAGCTGGCAGAGTTGATAGACAAGACCGTCAAACGCCGCGGGAACGAGAGCGTCATTATGGATTTATTTTATGAGGAAAGCAAAACAAAGCTGAAAATTAGATGTGGATGGAAGGATGTGGCTCTGGTTTCCACTATTATCGCCACATTGATGGAGAGAAGCAGGGCAAAATCAGAAAGTAGTTCGGAGGGAAGACATGCCTAAGACAATATTAATCGTAGACGACGAACCCAGCGTAGTAAAAGGGTTGCGCTTTAACCTGGAGCAGCAGGAGGGCTATAAAATCGATGTAGCATACGATGGCCAGCAGGCGCTGGATATTTTTGACTCTAGCAAGCACGACTTGGTTCTGCTGGATTTGATGCTGCCCGTGGTAGACGGCATGGAGGTCTGCCAGAAGATTCGCGCTGTTTCGGACGTGCCGATTATCATGCTGACAGCAAAGGGCAACGATATTGACAAAATTATGGGCCTGGAATATGGCGCAGACGACTATATGACGAAGCCCTTTAATATGCTGGAGCTGAAGGCCAGAATCAAGTCCATTTTCCGGCGGGCAGACCAGGCCCGGAACAAGAATAACGCCAGCGTGGTGAAGGTGCGGAATATGACGGTGGATTTCATCAGCCGCAGCGTCACTATTGACGACAGAGAGGTCTATCTGACGGCAAAGGAGTTCGATTTGCTCCAGCTGTTTATTACGAATCGGGGCACGGTTTTTGGCAGAGAAAGCCTGCTGGATACGATTTGGAAGCAGAAGGGCGACCTGAGAACTGTAGACGTGCATATCAGACGGCTTCGGGAAAAAATTGAGGAAAATCCGGCCCATCCGGAATTTATCCTGACCAAATGGGGTGTAGGGTATTACTTTACCAATAAATAGAAAATTTGTTTTAAAAGAAAACCAATGCGTACAACGCTGTTTTGTGATAAGGCGAAGCGGCGTTGTTTTTTTAGGTAAACGATAGAAATACTGGCGTAATAATTAGAGCGTAATTATCTCTTGAAAAATCCCCTCACTTTTTGATATAATATAAAACTGTGATTACAAGGGGAGTGCAAAAACAGAAAAGGTATATGATAAATACGCTAGGCTTTTGAGAGGTAAAGAGGGACTGGAGTCTAGAAAGCTTTCCAACGTTAAGAATGGGGATATTGCATTTTTTCTTACCAA
>DBGCIZ010000150.1:0-6857 GCA_048355355.1 Christensenellaceae bacterium
CGCCCTTGGGTCGCGGACGCAATCGCGATACATCGTGTAGTCCCCCACCTGGATATTGGGGCTTTTCACCACATTTTTCAAATAAACCGTCTGCGCGTCTCCCGCTCTGGGATAGATTCTGTTTGGGTTCGCCATAGCGTCGTCCTCCTGTCGATATGGAATACCGCTATTCTACACCCGCGCCGGCTCTTGTTCCAGATACAAAACAATGCCGGCCTAAACAGTAGCAAAAGAGGGCCGCCACTGCAAGCAGCCCTCTGGCCTTATTTCTTCTGGTAAATGATTTTTTTCATTGCGGATACAGAGAGGGAATAGCGCCGGGCCAGCTTTTCCATAGAAGCCCCCTGGCGATATGCCGCCCGGATTGCCTCATTGCGCTGCCGGAGCTCCTCCCTATAGCCAGACAATTCGCCCCACGCCCTGCGGCGCTGCTGCCGGACTGGAATATAAAGATAGCCTCCCTCCAGATACCTTTGCAGCTCTCTCACCAGCGCGTCTGGGAGAATTGCCCTTGCGTTTTTATATTTCATATACAGGCTTCCTCCTTGCGTCATAGCGTCAAGCAGCAAAGCCAGCTCGTTTCAGCAAGCGACCTCTCTACTCCACGCAGGCGTCGCTTGCTCTGCCGGCTTTGCGTGAAGCCTTGCTTTATTTCTCTTGTCCGGGTACATCCCCTTCACCACCTGTTCCTGCGGGCAACCTGCCTATCCCTCCAGCACAAAGGAATCTCCCCGCCGCGACGGGGCAAACACCGGCTGAAACTGCCCTACCTTGCTTTTAAATCTGGCTGGTATAGAAAAATCCCCTACAAAATGCATAGGCACAAACAGACGGGGCCGAAATCTGTGGATGAAGAGCAGCGCCCCATCGTCAAAGGGGCCCTTCAGGCGCGGGTCAACGGGGAAAAAGGCCACGTCCGGCCGATCCATATGGGTAGCGATGGAATCCAGCGCCGCGTCAAAATTGTTGCGGTTTTGCAGCTCCTCCTCCATCGAGCAGTCCATTGCCCAGTGCCAGCAGTTCAAATCCCCTGCATGAAAAATTGTCTTTCCCTGCACCTCTACCTTTAAGGAGCATCCAATATCTGTGGACGGGCAGGCCCTGGCCCGCAGCCAGTCATCTTCGTAGGGGCGGGATTGGCTGATGCGGGTAATGTTCAACTCTTCCGGATGGTTTAAAATGCCTACATCCAGAATATAGCGCACATGCGGCGCGGCCAGGCTGTAAATCTGGCTGGAAAAATGGTCGTAATGGTTATGGCTGGCGAAAAAGTAGACCCGCTCAAAGGACTCCACCAGTTCCCTGGTAATCGTCCCCCCCTGCAGGCCTGGCGCGCCAGCAGGCGTAGTATTGTAATAGTCAAATATGAGAAGCAGCTTCCCCATCTCAATGGAGAAGCCGCTGTGATCCAGATAGGTTATCTTCATCACGCGATGACGTCCCCCGTATAGCTGATGAGAGAAGCGTCGTATACGCCAGGGATGGTGGCAAACCGGTCGATCAGGGCGATTTCCGCATCGGTGACATTGATTTCAATGGTCAGCTCAATGACGCCTCTGGAGGCCGTTTTCGACTTCAAATTCCCCTGCGGCAGCTTTCTCAGCAGGTTTTGCACATCCTGCTTCGCCGTATCCTCAAAGCGGAGCACCAGAATATAGGGCATGTTTTTCTTCATGCGGAAGATGGAGACCACCACCATGAAAATACCGATGAGCACCGCGGAAACCAGCGCCACAATATAATAGTTTGCGCCGATGATAATGCCCTCTGCAATGGCCCAGAACATATACATCGTATCCATCGGGTCCTTGATGGCCGTCCTGAAACGAACAATGGACAGAGCGCCAACCATACCAATCGAGAGAATGGCATTGGACGAAATGACCATAATCAGCGCCGCCGTTACCAGCGTCAGCAGAATCAGGCTGATTCCGTAGCTCTTGGTAAAGACCATGCCAGTAAAGGTCTTTTTATAGATGAAAAAGATGAACAAGCCTATGACAAAGGCCAGAGCCATGGCTACCAGAATGGTATCCCAGCTTACCCTTGTGAGGGAAAAACCGTCGAGAATGCTGCTTACTACGCTATCTGCTCCCATTATTTAAAAACCTCCAAAAATTAATCGTATTTTCTGCACAGCACGTATTTCGAGATGGAGGACCGCTGCGGCCCGTCCATATTGCCCAGCACATTGCGGATATAATCCGGCAGCGCTTTGTTAAACTTAATCTCCAGCACGATAATCCCCTTCTGGCTGATGGGCACCACCGGCAACTGCGAATCAAAAATGTCCCCCGGCCGGCCAGACTTGAGATTTTTGTCGAAGGTGATGCGGACGCTTTCATAGTCCATCACATACGCCTCCCGCTCATAATCCACTACAATCCGCGGGGAAAGTCTGCCGTTTACGATTTTGAGCCAAACCTCCTTGGCCAGAGGCTCCCGCTTGGCCAGCAGGAAATTCGCCCGGCCCTGAATCAAATCGTAATACTCCTCCTGCGTTAGGGAAAAGCTCTTTTTCGCGATGTACTGCCCTTCCTTAATCTTCTTCTCAAACCGGATTACCTTGCTGCTCAGGCCGTAAATCCGAACTCTGTATTTCCCCCGGCGGCCCGTCCCGGAGAGCTTGTCCAGCAGGGCGGATTCATCCATATCGTCAAAATACAGGCTGCGGATATGGTAGCTGCCATTGCGGCCGCTGTGGGGGTCTGGCTTCATCAGCCCCTTGAGGCATTGGCGCAGAACCATATAATCCCGAAAATTGATGTAGTATTTCAGCTCGTGCCGATAAGTTAGCGGCGGCTCTCGGTATGGCTCCTTGGAAATCAGGCTTCCTCGGTAGCTGCCGTAGGACCGCGGCCTCTCCAGCGGCTCTCTGCGCCGGGGCGGCTCCTGCTGCGGCTGCCGGTCCAAGGCTGCCCGCTCCGGCCGAACCGTCACCGGCCTTGTCCGCACCGTGCGGCGAACCACCTGCCGCTCTGGCCCAGGCTCACGGCCAACGCTCCTTCTATTGCTTTGACGTTCCCTGTCGCCAATTTTCTTCATCAGGCAATTTTTCTCTCCTTGTAAGCGTTCTTATCGATAATAGCATAAAAAAAACGGAAATACAAGCGCGGCGCCCGGCTTTTTCCCCTTGTTACAGCTTTTTTAAGATTTCCCCAGCGGCGCTCCTTCATTCGCCTTTTCTTGACAGCCCTCTCCCCCCTATACTATTATCATAACAGAAGGGCAAAATCAGAATGTCGGAGGAAGTTATGGAGCTATCTGCAGAATGCATGAGCTGCGTCTATGCAGCCCAGTTTAAACGAATGGAAAATTTGGGAGGAGAAAAACGGCGGGCAGATTACATGCGCCGCGTAGCGGACATTATCGCCAACTGCCCCATGGGCAAGACCGCACCGGATTTAGTCCCCCCCTTAGACCGGGCTTTTTTTGAGGTGTTCGGCATCCGGGAGGACCGTCGGGAGGAAAAGCGTCTCTTCAACCAGCTGCTGCTGGATAGAGAGCCCCAGCTCTGGCAGGCCATTTTATCGGCAAAGGATTCCTTCCGGGCCGCCCTCCAGTTCTCCCGCGTAGGCAATTATATCGACAGCAGCGTCTTAGACGATGTCAACGGCCATACTCTGACCCGCCTGCTGGAGGGTGCACTGGACGAGCCCGTGGATGAGACGGAATACGCCAACCTTCACGCAGATCTGGCCAAGGGGAAACGGCTGGCCTTTCTCTGCGATAACGCGGGAGAAATTGTGCTGGACAAGCTTTTCGTCCAGCAGCTTCGTCAATCCTACCCCCACTTGGACGTGACCGTCATCGTCCGCGGCCAGGAGGTTCAGAACGACGCCACTATGGAAGACGCCGTCTTTGTGGGCATGGACAAGGTGGCCCGGGTGATTGGCAGCGGTAGCGGCGTTGGCGGAACCCGCCTGCCAGAGCTGGATGCCAGAGCATACCGCACCATTCAGGATGCGGACGTCATCCTCTCCAAGGGCCAGGGGAATTTTGAAACCCTGCACGACTGCGGCCTCAATATCTATTATCTGTTTCTTTGCAAATGCAGCTGGTTTACCAATCGCTTTGGCATGGCGCTGTTAAAGGGCGTGCTGGTCAACGAAAACAGAATCGTCTGAGGAGGAGCCATGGAAAACGTACTGCTGCGGGCCCTCTCCTTTATTCTCATTATTGCCGCCGGCTATCTGTTCAAGGTCTGCGGGATTTTTAAGGAGGGAGACCATCGCCTCGTCTCCAAAATCGTCATGAACCTGACTCTGCCCTGCGCCCTTATCTACTCCTTTTCCTCTGCGGAGCAGGATAGCTCCATGCTATTCGCCGTGGTCCTGGGCCTGCTCTGCGCAACGCTGCCCATGCTGTTCGCCTTTTTTGCCACTGCCTCTAAGCCCACGGGCATCCGGGCCTTCGCCATGCTCAATGGCGGCGGCTACAATATCGGCTGCTTTACCCTGCCATTTGTGCAAAGCTTTTTCGGGCCTTCCCAGGTGGTTATGGCCTGCATGTTCGACGTGGGCAACGCCATTATGGTCACCGGCGGCTCTTATGCCCTGACCTCCTCTCTGCTGCGCATCGGCGACGACAGCACCTCTCCTCGGGCCATTCTGAAAAAGCTGTTTTCCTCCGTTCCCTTTGACACCTATCTGCTCATCCTGCTCCTCTCCCTGTTTCAGATTTCCATCCCTGCTCCCGTGTTGACCATTGTGGAGCCCCTTTCCAACGCCAACGGCTTTGCCGCCATGCTGATGATTGGCATGATGATGAACCTGAAGGTTCCCAAGGGCAACGGCAGATATATCGTCATGGTCGTGGTGCAGCGGCTGGTCTTTGGGGCTGTGTTTGCCTGCCTGGTGTTCTTCCTGGCGCCCTTCCCTCTGGAGACCAGGTGGGCGCTGGCTATTGTCATGTTCGCGCCTACCAGCGCCCTGGCCCCTGTGTTTACGGAAAAATGCGGCGGCGATGTGGGTGCCGCTGGCTTTGCCGGCACGCTGACTGTGCTCATTGGCGTCGCTATTATCACCATCTTGGTGGTGTTTATGAACAGCGGCGCCTGAGGGCTGTCTCCAAGCCGCGGGCATTCTTGCCCAGATGGAAAGACGCCGCCCCAAACGGGCGGCGTCTTGCTTTAGTTCTCTTCTTTTTTCACCAACTCCATAAACCTTTTAACCCGCTCTCCATCCACGGGCTGGAACAGCATGCCGTCCCTTTTAAAGGCGCTCCCGATATGGCGCCATCCAGATAGGGCAGATATGCTCCGATATTCTCCCCATTCATGCCGGTGCTGGCGAAGCACCTTTTCCCCGTGGCCCTGGCCTTTTTCAGCAGTTCCAGAGGTGGCGGCACCCCCGGCTGAAGGCCGGCAATGCAGTAGGCATAAAAATCCATGGTCCTGCCCGTTGTCCTCAGCGCGTCCTCCAGGGCTCTGCCCCCTATTGGCTTGGCTGCCTCGGGCAAAATTTCGCAGAGCCGCTTGACTCCCCTGGCAGAAAGGGCTCTCATCATCCTGGCGTACTCGCCCTCCTCCGTGTCCCATAGGCCGTAATCGCTGGCATAGGCACCCGTATACGCCTCCCAGGCGAAGTCCGCTCCTGTGGCGACGGCCAGCTCTATGGTGCTTTTAGCATCCCAGATGACGTGCACGCCAAAGGGAATGCGGAGGTTGCGCTTCAATATTCCTATCATATGGGCCATGGCGCACAGAGTTGCCTGGGGGTTTTCCAAAAGCCAGGGCTGACTTCCCTCGTTGGAAAACATCACTGCGTCAACGCCGCCCTCCTGCAGCGCCTCCACATCTCTTCCCATTGCCTCCGCCATTTGCTCTGCTCTATAGTCCCGGCGACAGCGTGGGTCCCCCGGCAGCGGGCCAAAATGGGACATTCCAATCATGTATCTCTTCATAGGCTAAATGAGGAACTTCCCGTTTTCAAAGATGCATTTGCCATCCAGCAGCACCTGGCTCTCCGTCCTGGTATCCTTGACGATATCCCAGTGAATGGCGGAATCGTAGGTGCCGCCGCATTCCTTGTAGGGTCTGCCCAAGGCAGTGTGGATAGTGCCGCCGATTTTTTCGTCAATGAGAATATCCGTGGTGAATACGTTCACCGCATCGTTAGTGCCGAAGGAAAATTCCCCAATGAGGGAGGAGCCCGCATCTGTATGGACGATGCTGCGCAGATAATCCTGATTCGTAGACGAGGTTGCCTCCACCAGCTTTCCCTTCTCCCAGGTCAGCTGAATGTCCTCCATGGTCACGCCGCCCAAAACGCCAGGGAATTCAAAGTAGATGGTTCCGTCGATGGTGTCCTCTACCGGCGCTGTATAGATTTCCCCGTCGGGTACGCTGATGCGCGCGTCCCCCACCAGCCAGGTGCGCCCCTTGACGGAGAAGGACAAGTCCGTCTTTCTCCCTAGGATCCGTATCTGCTCGCCCTGCTGCAAAACATCGGCAATCCGCTGCAGCTTTTTGGCCTCCTCGCCCCAATCCCGCAGGCATGCGTCAAAAAACATGTCCATCATGGTCTCGTAATCGATTTTTCCCTGCTGGGCAAACAGCTCGCTTGGCACCCGCACCAGCGTCCACCGCGTATGCTTCCACCGCAGGTTGGATACCCGTCCCATGGCCCGCTGGTTCCGTGTCCGTACGTCCATGGGAATATCGCTTAGCTCGTGCAGATTAAACGCACCCCGCAGGTCGATATAGACGTCTGCCCACTCCATGCTATAGCGTTCCAGCTCCGGAAGCCACTCAATATGCTCCTCTGTGCCATATTTCAGCAGGTTATGCCGCAGCCGCTCTGAGAGAAACTGTACCTGGGGAAAGCCCCTCGCCTGCACGACCGCCCGATATACCG
>DBGCIZ010000151.1:0-1843 GCA_048355355.1 Christensenellaceae bacterium
GTCAATTTTCACCCGGGGCGTATAGTCGGCCACAGCGGCCGCCTTAATCATCAGGTCGCAGGCGTCGAAGGCCTCTATCGCCGCGTCGTACATCTCCGCCGCGCTTTCCACCGGCACGACCTTGACGCCTGCCGGCGGCGTAATCCCCGTCCGCCCGGTAATCAGCGTCACCTCCGCGCCGCGCCGCATGGCCGCCTTGGCGATGGCATAGCCCATTTTTCCAGACGACCGGTTGGATAAAAAGCGGACGTCGTCAATGCGCTCAATGGTTGGCCCCGCCGTGACCACCGTTTTAAGCCCCTCCATATCCCTGGGGGCGCAGAGCAGTCTGTCCAGATATTCGGCAATCTCCTCCGGCTCGCTCATCCTTCCCCGGCCTACATCGCCGCAGGCGAGCTTGCCGGCTCCCGGCTCCAGGAAGAAGCAGCCCATTTCCCGCAGGGTTTCCATATTCCGCCGAACCACCGGGTTGTCGTACATCGCCGTATTCATCGCCGGGGCATAACAAACAGGGCAAGTCGCCGCCAGCAGCATGGTAGAGACAAAATCGTCCCCAATGCCGCCCGCCGCCTTGCCGATAATATTGGCCGTAGCCGGCGCCACCACAATGGCCTCAGCCCATTTGTTGATGGCAATATGGTCTACCTCAAAGGGAGTTTCCCTGTTGAAGGTATCTGTTATCACCCTGTTATGAGACAGCGTCTCGAAGGTCAGCGGCGTAATAAACTGGCAGGCATGCTCCGTCATGGCGCAGCGCACCTCTGCCCCTGCCTGGGTCAGCCGGCTAACCAGAGCGGCGGCCTTATAGGCCGCAATGCCGCCGCATATTGCGACGACGATCCGCCTCCCCTTAATCCTCATGGGGCCTGACGTAGGTAACCTTATCCTGGTAAATCTCCTCTACTGCCTCGGAAACCGGATTGGGGTTTACCTCCTCTGTCAGCGGCTGGGCCTTATCCACCAGCTGGCGGGCCCGCTTTGCCACCTCGACTACCAGAGTATATCTGCAATCTACCTTTTCTAAAATTTTATCCAGCTCCGGCTCAATCATTCGTCGATTCCTCCCTTTCTCTTTCCGTGCTCCTTCTCAATAATTTCGAGGAAGCTGTCTGCCGCGTCGTCAATGTCGTTGTTGACGATAATGTAATCGTAATGGTCCCGCATCTTCATCTCGTTATAGGCGGCTGCAAAACGGTTTTCAATCTGCTCCTCCGTCTCCGTATCCCGCTCCGTCAGGCGCTTTTTCAGCTCCTCCATGCTGGGCGGCATGACGAACACCAGAATCGCATCCTCCACCTGCTTGCGCACCTCCAGCGCGCCCTGGACGTCTATTTCCAAAACCACGTCCTTGCCCTGGTTCCGCTTTTCCTCCACGGCGAACAGCGGCGTCCCATACATTTCGTCGTAAACCTGAGCATGCTCCAAAAACTCTCCGTTTTTCAGCATCTCCTTAAACTCTTCCTGCGTTTTGAAATAGTAGTGGACTCCGTCGGTCTCGCCCCGGCGGGGCTTTCTTGTCGTGCACGAAATGCTGACGCATACGTTAGAATCCCTGTTCAGCACTTCCCTTAAAACGGTGCCCTTGCCCGCGCCCGAGGGGCCGGACAAAACGATCAGCAAGCCTTTTTCCATAAGTCACGCTCCCATCCTATTCTTCCAAATTGTCATCACTTTCTTTGTCGTCAAACCGGTGCGCCACAGTCTCCGGCTGAATCGCCGAGAGGATTACATGGTCGCTGTCCATAATCAACACAGCCCGCGTCCTTCTGCCGTAGGTGGCGTCAATCAGCGTTCCCTTAGACCTTGCCTCCTGCACAATCCGCTTAATTGGCGCCGATTCTGG
>DBGCIZ010000152.1:0-1517 GCA_048355355.1 Christensenellaceae bacterium
GACGACTTCGCAAACCAGCTCGCTGTCCATAACCGCCGCTCCAACTATCTTCCTATGAGGCCTTTGAACTGGCTTTCTCCTTTTGAGTTCACTGTCCAATATGTTTGACAATCCTACAAGAGCTTTCTCGCAATTTTTATGCCAATCTTTCGTTTCACGAAAAAAGCCCTTCGCCAAAATGGCGAAAGGCCTCTTTATTTAGCTTACCCTAAGCCCCCCGAAAGATACCTGGAATAATACCAGTTGTAGCCATCCTGGCTCTGGGAATCCTCCGTTGTCGTCTCCTGATTTTCAATCAGGGTGATTTCCGTATCGTAATACTGCCCATCTCGGTAATACCGCACTGTCACCGTCTCCCCTGCCATTTTTCCGGAAAGAGCCGCCTCTAAAACGCTGGTATCTGTGATATCGTTGCCGTCAACCTGGGTGATAACATCTCCACTCTGGAGCGCTGTGACATTTTCATTATAATTGTTCTGGATGAACAGGCCCACCGGCAGGTTATAGAACCGGCCCGTCATCTCGTCCACAAAGGTATATTCCATCCCCAAAACGCCCCTGCTCTTCACATAGCCATATTCCCGCAGTTCGTTCAGAATGGGCAGGGCCTCGTTAATCGTAATGGCAAATCCCATGCCCTCATAGTTTTCTACGACATACTTTGCCGAGCAGATGCCCACCACCGCGCCACTCATATCCACCAGCGCGCCGCCAGAGTTGCCTGGGTTAATGGCTGCGTCGGTCTGAATTGTGTTCAGGCTGGCGCCCATGCTGGTGGTAATGGGCCGGTTCTTTGCGGAAACGATGCCCATGGTCACCGAGCTGCTAAATTGCAGGCCGCCCGGGTTCCCAATGGCCATGACCGTCTCAGCCACCTCCAGCTCGTCGGAATCGCCTAATGTCGCCGGCGTCAGGCCTGTGGCATCTATTTTCAGCAGGGCCAGGTCGGTGGTATCGTCCTCGCCAATGAGTTCCGCCTCATAGGTAGTGTCGTCAGACAAGATGACCTGAAATCTGGTATATCCACTGACCACGTGGGCATTGGTTGCGATGTAGCCATCCTCCGTCAAAATGATGCCGGAGCCCTGGGATGCATTGCCGCTCAGGTCGTTTCCCGTGGACTGAATGCACACCACCGACGGAATGACCTTTGCCGCTACCTCCTCGGCTGTCATCGCCTCGCCCTGGTCTGCGCTGCTGAGAGAGGCAAAGTCCTCGTCTGTATTGGTCTGGGCCCCATCAGCATTATTTGCCGTCTGCTCGGCGTCCTCCGCCGTTCCGTCCTCCTGTGCTGTCACGGGGACCTCCCCGCCATTTTCTATTAATTGATAAATTCCGATAGAGCCAAAGGAGACCAGCGCAATCACCAGCAGACCCAGCATTACCTTGGTAAAGCCCCGCATTCCGCTTTTTTGCCTGTAATTTCTGTATTCATTCATGATCCGTTACCTCCTTGCTTCTACTGTATTGTATCCGGTCTTTGTGAATGAACGGTGATAAAAAGAGGGAGATTTGGG
>DBGCIZ010000153.1:0-14670 GCA_048355355.1 Christensenellaceae bacterium
TTGCGACATGTTTGGCTTTCATTTTTCTGCCGAACGTATTTTTGACGATTTAACGCCCCTGGATGGCGAAATGCTGGCCTCCCAGAAATACTATTTCGACGTCATTATGTCGCCCTTTAAAAAATACGTGCGCAATGCCATCGATAAAATCAGGGATTTGCCCATTCAGGTCATCTGCCCATCCCATGGGCCTGTCCTGCGGCAGGATCCCTGGGGCGCAGTGGCCCGCTACGAAGCATGGGCAGCGGAGCCAGCTCCAGTAGAACCCAAGCGAGTCTTTATCGGCTATGTCTCCTGCTATGGCTATACCAGGTTGCTGGCCGAGGAAATCTATGAGCGGTGCGTCAGGGCCGGGCTCAACGCCAGCCTGGAGGAGCTTTCCGAGCTTTCTGCCGAAGAAGCCGCCGCCAGAATTACCGCCGCAGACGGCGTAGCGCTGGGCACCCCGACGGTCAACCGGGATGCGCTGAAGCCCGTTTGGGATGTGCTCACCTCCCTGAGCCCCATTCTCTGCCAAGGCAAGCCGGGAGTGGCCTTTGGCTCCTATGGCTGGAGCGGCGAGGGAGTTCGATTCGTCGCCGCAAGAATGAAGGACCTTGGCTTTCAGCTTCAGGCCCAGGTATCTGCGCGGTTCCGCCCTAACGCGGAGGAGCTGGCCCTGGCGGCCCAAGCAGGGGATGCCCTGGCAAAATGTTGCAAATAACTTCCCTAATAGATACCCTAACACGAAGAAGAGGCGTCCGGCATTGAGCCGGCGCCTTTTCTCTTTCTCAGGCGGCCTGGATTGCGTTTCCTTTGGCCCCATGCTATACTAATAGCATCATCTGCTTTAGAAAGGAAGAACCATCTGCCATGAAAAAATGTCCTTATTGCAAAAGCGAAATGCTTCCCGGCTCTCTTCCGGGGGAGTCCTCGCCTATCTTCTGGGTTCCCGAAGAGAAGCGGTCCGCTATCTTTACGTCCCGTATTCCCGATATCGGCATACTGCTCAAGCCCGCCTCCTCTCAACCCGGGGTTTTTTCCAGCCATGAAGCAGAGGCCTACTACTGCCCCAAATGCAAGATCGTTCTCGCCTCTGCGGTAAAATAGAATTTCACCATGTAAAAAAGCGCTATATTCTCTCGCAGAATATAGCGCCTGTTTATAGAGCCCGTCTAGTTCATCAAGACCGAAACGCCCCTCTCTTCCAATGCCTGGCGCAGATGCTCCGGCAGGCCGTCGTCTGTAATGAGCCCGTCGATTTGGGCAAAATGGCAGATGCGGACAAAGCCTTGGTTCTCGAATTTGGCGTGATCCAGCATCATATAGGCCTTTTTAGAATTTTTCAGCATCAGCCGCTTCAGGGGCGCTTCGTCCGCTGTATAATCCAAAAAGCCCTTCTCCAAATCCATGGAATCTGCGGATAAAAAGGCAATATCCACATTCATCTGCTCCAGAGCCTCCTCGGCAAAGAGGCCCGTTAGCGTCATGGAGTCTGCCTTCAGCTCGCCGCCAGAGATAATCAGCCGGTTATCCCTGTTTTTCGCAATCTCAGTGGCAATATCCAAATCGCTGGTCACCACCGTAACATCCTTGAGCGTATTGAGCCGGCTCGCCAAACACATGGCCGTAGTTCCCGGATTCAGGTAGATGGCTGCCCCTGGCTTAACCTGCTTCAAGGCTGTCTGGGCAATGCGCTCCTTTTCCGCCCGCATGATCTGCTGGCGGATAGAAAGAGGGATATCCGCCATGGAGGCCTTCTCTGCCTTCACCGCGCCGCCATAGGTCTTTCTCAGGCGGCCCAGAGCATCCAGTTGCTCCAAATCCCGGCGGACGGTGGAGACGGAGACGCCCAGGCTCTCCGTCAAATCCGTCACGGAGACAACCCCTCTCTCCTCCACCAGCGCCATTATTTTTTCAAATCGCTGGGCCCGTATCATTTAATACCTGCCCAGATGAAAGCTGCCGTCCAGGTCAGCCACTGTTGCGGAAACCAGCTTGGCCAGATTTTCCAAATCGCTCATGCAGCACATTTCCACCGGGGTATGGGTGTATCTGGCGGGGAAGCCCATATCAATAGACGCCACGCCATCCCCTTCCAGCTGGACGTATGCCAAATCTGTCAGCAGGCCAACGCCGGCGAACCGCTGCATAGGCAGGTTTTCCCTCTTGGCTGCCGCCTTGATGGCCCGGAAGAGGGGCTCGTGGGCCAGCGTTCCGTTGAGGGTGCCTCTGCCGTGGAAGCTATAGAGATTGACGCAGGGGCCCTTGCCCATCATGTCCTCGTACTTGCTGGATAAATCCTTGGTGTCCCCCGCCAGGGTAACGTCCAGGCCAATGGCAATCTGGGGCTTTACCGTCCTGGCCGCCATCATGGCGCCGCGGAGGTTGAATTCCTCCCAAACCGTGCCCACCAGATAGACGTCGCACTTGGGCTTTTTCGCCGTCAGTTCCTTCGCCACCTCTACCAACACGGCGCAGGATCCTCTGTTATCAATAGCAGTGCCCGTCACCTTGCCGTTGAGCAACTCCTCAAAGCTGGGCTCATAAATAACCGGGCAGCCAACGTAAATTCCCATGTCGTTGACCTCCTGCCGGGAGTTGGCGCCAACGTCGATAAACAGGGATGTGACAAAATCCACCTTATATTTCTCCTCCGGCGCTGTGGCGTGGTGAGCCTTGGGGCCGAAAACGCCGCTGACCCAGCCGCCCTCCTCCGTCCGAATCCTCAGGCGCAGACCCGGCAGCACCTTTTCGGGAATGCCGCCCATTCTATCTACCTGAATAAAGCCGTCCTCTTCAATCTTACGGACGATGAATCCCAGCTGATCCATATGGCTGAACACCATTACTCTCGGGGCGCTGCTGTCGCTCCCGGCAATTTTCCCGATTACGTTTCCGCATTTATCCATAGAGACGTCAGCGCAGTACGGGCTCAGCTCCTCCGCGAGGGCTCTTGCCATCTCTCCCTCATAGCCGCAGGGAGCAGGTGTCAGCATAAACCTTTTCAATACCTCTTTCATTGTGATTATCTCCTGTCTTTCCTAAATTTTCAAAGCAAGCAACAAGCTTTTTTACACCTATATCATAAAGCGAGTCTTCCCCAAAAGTCAAGAGAAAAAAGAACAAAATTGAGCGATTCTGACCTATAGGTTATTCATTAGAAAAAAATCGTTCAAAAAAAATCACTTTTCTATTGACAATCTGTAATACAAGGTGATACAATGCAGGACAAGAGCAGACAAAAGCAAGCAACGAAAACGAAATTTTTTTAGGAGGATACCTTAAAATGAAGTGGATAGAAGAAGTTTTCCATACGAAAAAGCCCATCGTGGCAATGTGCCATCTGAGAGCACTGCCGGGCGACCCCTACTTTGATGCAGACGGCGGCATGGAAAAAATCGTAGACATGGCCCGGGCCGAGTTCCTGGCTCTGCAGGAGGGCGGCGTTGACGCGGTCATGTTCTCCAACGAGTTCAGCCTGCCCTATCTGACCAAGGTCAACCCTGAGACGACTGCCGCTATGGCCCGCGTGATTGGCGAGCTGATGAGCGAAATCAAGATTCCCTTCGGCGTTAACGTGCTTTGGGATCCTTATGCTTCTATCGATTTGGCTGCGGCTACGGGCGCCAAGTTTATCCGCGAAATCATGAGCGGCGTTTACGCCTCTGACTTCGGCCTTTGGGATACGGATACCGGCAGCATCGTCCGCCACAAAATGCGCCTTGGCTGCAAGGACCTGAAGATGTTCTTCAACATCGTGCCTGAGGCCGCCAAATATCTGGCTGACCGGGATATCGCCGAGATTGCCAAGACCACGGTTTTCAACAACAAGCCCGACGTCATCTGCGTCTCTGGCCTGACCGCTGGTTCCGCTACCGACACGGAGGTGCTCTCCAAGGTGAAGAACGCCATCCCCACCACGGCTGTTTTCGCAAACACTGGCTGCCGGAAGGACACCATCGAGAGAATCCTCTCTATTGCTGACGGCGCTGTAGTCGGCACCACCTTTAAGGAGGACGGCGACTTTAACAAGCACGTTCAGAAGAGCAGGGTTGAGGAGTTTATGGAGGTTGTCTCCAAAATCAGATAAGCTGCGCAAGGAGAGCATATCCCAAGGATATGCTCTCTTTTTTTATTTCGTCATTTTTCCTGTTCCTCGCTCCAGTCCTCCAGAAACTGCTTAAATGCTGTCGGCAGAGGAATACGGCTGGCCAAATCCTCCGCTGTAGCCCAAACCAGGCCTTTGCCCTCCCCGCTGCACTGAGCCCGGTATGCAGTCATGCGCCATTCTACGTGGGTGAATACGTGCTTCGTCTTTTTTATTCTTTCCAGTCGGCCCACCTGCAGCCCCAGGCCCTCCAGCCAGGCTCGGGCCTCCTCTGCGGTCAGCCTGCCTTCCCCATTGGGCAACTCCCAGAGGCCGGCCAAAAGCCCCTCCGCATCTCTTTTCTTCACGGCGAGACGGCCTTGCCTTAAAATGAGGAAAACTGTTTTTTCCTGCACTTTTCTGGCCTTCTTTTCCGCTTTTTTGGGGAAATCACCCTGGGTGCCATGCAGGAAAGCGCCGCATTGTTCCCTGAGCGGGCACTCCTGGCAGAGGGGCGCTCCATTGGGCAGGCAGACGATAGCCCCCAGCTCCATCAGGCTTTGGGTGAAGTCCCCGGCGCGGCCTTCGGGATAGACCTGACGCAGCCCCTGGGCCACCTCCCTTTTGAGCCCGGGCTGCCCCATGTCCCGCGGGTCCTCCGCTAAGCGGGATACTACCCGCAGCACGTTTCCATCCACAGCAGGCGCAGGTCTTCCGAAGGAAATGGAGCTGATTGCCCCTGCCGTATAGTCCCCAATGCCTGGCAGCTTTTTCAGTTCCTCTGCTTCCTCTGGAAATTGACCGCCATATTGCTCCATCAAAATCTGCGCCGCCTTCTTCATGTTCCTGACGCGGCTATAGTAGCCCAAGCCCTCCCAAAGCTTGAGGAGGACGTCCTCCTCTGCCTGGGCAAGCTCCGCCACTGTGGGAAGCTCCCGCAGAAACCGCTCAAAATAGGGCTTTACTGCCTCTACCCGGGTCTGCTGCAGCATAATCTCAGAAACCCACACCCTGTAAGGCTCCTTATTCTCCCGCCAGGGCAGCTCTCTGGCGTTGCTGTCGTACCACCGCAGAAGAGGCTGGACAATCCCCTCCAGCGTTTCGCCCTTTTCCATCTGCGCCTCCTTTCTCCTCACCCCTTCAGCATACACGCAAAGCCGTCCGCCGTCAAACGGATAGAAAAAAGCCCTGTAAATTTGTCGATTCCGCCTCCAAAGGGCCGTTTTTTTGTACAATATGTGAATTTTCCTTGATGTTTTTATAACTCCTCTTGATTTTGGCATACTATATGGTATGCTAAAGAAAAAGAAGGCATCCGGCTCCGCTATTATATTTCAATTATGTAAGCCAAAAAGCGAAAGGAGACGGATTCGATGAAAAAGATATTTATTGTCACGGGAGCAATGGGGTATTTAGGCAATAATATTGTCCGCAAATTGCTGGACCGTGGAGAGATAGTCAGATGCCTTGCTTTAAAAAATGACCAATGTGAATCGCTGAAGGGACTTGACGTGCAGATTTTCCGAGGGGACATCTGCGATATTGCCTCCTTGGAGGATATCTTTTCTACGCCAGTGGGCTATGATGTGTACGTCATCCACGCGGCAGGCATCGTCACCATCGCTTCTAAATACAACGAGGCTGTTTGGAAGGTAAACGTAGACGGAACGGCCAATATCGTCAAAATGTGCGAAAAATGTCATGTGAAAAAGCTGGTCTATGTCAGCTCTATTCATACTATCCCTGAAGCAGAGGGCATCCTCTCCGAGGTGGATCGGTTTGACCCCGACGCAGTAGAAGGGCTATACGCCAAAACAAAGGCCACTGCTTCCAATCTGGTTTTGGATGTAGCCGCCCGCGGGCTGGACGCCGTAGTCGTTCAACCGGCAGGCATCATCGGCCCGGGAGACTATGGCCGGGGCCATATCACCCAGATGGTGAAGGACTATGTGGATGGCAGACTGATTGCCGGCGTAAAAGACGGCGGCTATGCCTTTGTGGACGTTCGAGATGTGGCAGACGGCATTTTAGCAGCCTGCGACAAGGGCCGCGCCGGCCAATGCTATATTCTCTCCAAGGGCTATTGCTCCGTCCAGGAGCTGCTGGATATTTTGCATCAGGTCACTGGGCTGAAAAAGGTAAAGACGATGTTGCCCATGTGGTTTGCCACGTTGACGGCGCCTCTGGCAGAGCTTTACTATAAAATCAGGCGGCAGCCCGCCCTGTTTACACCCTATTCCCTCTATACGCTGACCTGCAACGGCAATTTTTCCAATGAAAAGGCCGTCAAGGAGTTGGGCTTCTCTCCTCGCTCTATGGAGGATACGCTGCGGGATACGGTTCAATGGCTCAGCGTGCATGGGCAGTTTAAAAACAAGCGCAGGCTGCGTATGAGAAAGCGCGCCAATAACAATGTATAGAAGATTGTCTCTTAACCGCCGGTCAGGCGGTTTTTTATTTTTTCAAATTATGGAAATCTCTTGTCTGCATATTTCTCTTCTAGCGCCACATACTAACGGGGAAAGAAATTTGACAGGAGGCAGAGCCAAATGAACAAAAACCAACAGCGCAACAGCCAAAGAAATTCTCAAAACGGCACACAGCAGAATGCCCAGACTGGCAGCCAGCGGAACTCTCAGCAGAATACCCAGAGCGATAGCCAGCGGAATTCGCAAAACAATAGCCAGCGCAGCAGGAGCAGACAGATTAGCGATTGCGGCCACAACGGCCAGAATTACTAATCCTGTCCCCCCGGGGCGGCCCGAACGAGGCTGCCCTTTTTTTATAGCCGCAAATCCTTCCCCTTGAGCAAAAAGACCAGGCTGGCTTCCCTAGCCAGCAGGCGAGAGGCGACCTTTTCCGTATAGCGCTCCTTTAGGGATTTTTCGCTCAAATTTGTGGCAAAAAACGTATGCCGCCCTGCGGCCTGGCGCTCGTCTAGCAGCTTGAACATATACTCCTTTGTCACATTCTGGGTCAACTGCTCGGCACCTAAATCGTCAATAAAGAGTGCCTCTGCCTGCAAAATAGGCTCAACAGTCTCTATCTCGCCCAGGCGGAACCGGTGAAATACGGCAAACAAATCAAAAGCGCTGATAAACAGCAAACGTTCCGTCCTTTTGCCGATTTCGGCAGCAAGGCACTCTAAAAAAAAGGTCTTCCCCAGCCCCGGCTGGCCCATAAGCACCACGGTTCTCTTCTCATTTTTGGGAAAGGCGGCAGCATAATCCTGCAAATAGCTTTTGACTTTTCGGCAGAGCTTTCTCTGAGCCTCGTTTCCCTCTCCGTAAATCGACTCGTCAAAATCAGCGAAGGTATGGCGCAGCTCCTTCCAATCCCTGCCGTGGTAAAGCTCCGTAAACATACGCTTTTCCAGGCATTGGCAAATTTTTCGGCCCGTGCGGCCATCCACATATCCCATATCCCTGCAGATAGGGCAGTCGTACTCCATTTCGGGAAAGCGCAGCCCCCTTTGCCTGAGGCGCGCCTCTATCTCCTCGTCAATGGCGTCTGCCTCCTCCTTTGCCTGGCGGATAATCTCCTCCCGTTGGGGCATATCCTCTATCATGCGCTTCATTGCCGCCAAAAGCTGCTCCTCTCTCTTTTGCAAAAGGGCCTGAATATCTGGGTTATCGCGGTAAAACTCCTCTCTCTGGCGATCCAGCTGCTGGCTCCTTCTGCTGCGCCTGAGCTCGTATTCATCCAGAAGCTCTCTTAAATCAGTCATCTTCATCCTCCAGCTCGGAAAGGGGATCGTAAATCTGAATATTGCTGTAATCCCGCTCGTCCGGGTTTTCCTGTGCCGTCGCCCTGGCTCGGAAGGCGCTGTCCGCCTCCTTGGCCTGGGCCACTGTCCGGACGCCTAAGGAGTGCCATCTGGTCAGCATTACATCCATGGCATTCACGGGCGCCGGCCTGCCGTAGGCCTGCTCCGCAGCAAACAGGATGACCTCCTCCGGCATTTCCAGCGTCTCCCGAAATTTGCGGTACCGCGCTACGTCGCCGCCAGTTACCGGCTTGCTGACCCCCGCCTTGCTGAGCACCTTGGCGACAGCCGCCTCTTCCGTCTCCTTGGCCTGCCGGGCCCTCCTCACGTCTATTGGATCCTGGTAGCCCTTGGCGAGCCAGCCCTTCAAAATTGCATCCAGCTGCCCCAGCGTAGCGTCGCCCCGAAGGGCCGCCTGCTGTGCGCCATATAAAATCATACTGTCGGAAAGGCCCTTTTCCTTCCATGCGGCATACATCTCCCGCAGCTCCTGAGAAACTGTCAGACGCGGCGCCCGCAGCGCCTTTAGGACAGCTTTCAGCTTGCCGTCCTGCTGCCCTCTGCCCTCCAGATATGCCTGAATTTCTGCCGACCCGGTCAGCCTGCTCTCGTAAAGGCCCTCCAGTATTTTATCCAGATAGCCAAAGGTAGGGTACCTTGCCTTGATGGTCTCCGGCAGCGCGGCCTCAATGGCCTCCTGCGAGAAGCCCCATTCTGCAATCCACTTTTCGTAGAGCCGCAGCTCCTCCTCCGTTGCAGCGCGGGAGATGCCCAACTTTTTCAAAATATTCCGCGCGCCGTCCCACTGGCCCTCGGCCATTTTTGCAGACGCGGCGCTGATGGTATTGATGCCCTCCCTGGCCCACTGCCTGGCCCTCTCGCGGACATAGCTCATGGGCACCCTGTTTTTTGCCTTGTTCGTGTTGATGACATCCTCGGCGCACATCAAAGCCACCGACTCTGTCAACCCATACACGTCGATGCACTCATAAAAAATCCTGTAGTCCGAATAGCTCAGCTCCCGGTCGCCAAAGAGCCTCTGCAGGGTAGCGTTCAGCTCTGCATTTTGATAGACCTCCGGGTTGACAGACTGGGCAGCCTTGCCATTGTATTTGAGAACGGCGCCCTCCTCGCTGAGCAGCCCGGCCCGCCGCAACTGCTCCAACGCCTCCAGCACCTTTTCCTTGGACGTGCCCAAATCCCGGGCGATTTCGTCTGTCTCGCAGGCAGTATGCAGCAGGCCATACAGATATAGCTTCACCGTCTCGCCAGGTAGGGACAGCAGCTCCTGCGCCGCCTGCCTCTGGATGCAGACCATATCGAAAAGCTGGCCGTCGAAGGTAATCATTTTTCTAAAAATTCCAAAATGGCCTGGTTGACGCCTGCCGGCTTTTCCTCATGGGGGAAATAGCCGCAATTGCGCATTTCGTAGACATAGCCGTTTCTGATGCTGTCCTGATAAGCCTTGATATCCGCCTCGCTGGAGACCAGGTCATCCTTGCTGGTAATCAGCAGCATCTTTTTCGTCAGCCCGGCCAGACGCTCCAGCGTCTCCGTATCGTCATAGGCGGCAGCTGCCAGCTTCGTGGCAAAGCGGACGTCCTCCCGCTCCATTGGGCGGGTATATTCGTCTACGATCGTATCCGTAATCAGGGTCTTATCGAAATACGCCTTCTCCAGGCATTTGCGGACAAAGGCCTCTTTGGCATATTTATTGACCGTTCCTCCCAGGCTGGACGCGACCCCCTTTGCTCCGGGGTAGTCTGTGGCCGCAAAGGTTCCGGGGTGAATCATGACGATTTTATCCACCAGCTCCTTATTAAACTCCGCCAGCTCCAAGCCATAGGCGCAGGCCTGGCCAAAGCAAACCAGAGAAAACTGCTCCAGCCCCAGCGCACCGGCAAACGCCTTCAGCGCCAAAGCGTATTCTTCAATAGAATAGGACATATCCGGGCAGTCTGAATAGCCCTGGCCCGGCAAATCAAGAGCAATCACCCGGTACGCCTCAGAAAGGTCTCCGATGTTATTCCGAAAGGTATAGAGGGATTGGCAAAGCCCGTGGAGCAAAAGCACCGCCGGCCCCTTGCCCTTCTCAAAATAATGTATGCGTCCGCTGACCCTCTCTACGCTTTCCTTTCCGCCGGCCATCTCCACAAAGGTGTCGAAGGCGATTTCAGCAAACTGGCCCAGCGTCTCCCTATTTTGAAACTCATTTTTCCCAATATGCTTTAACACTTTTCTCTCTTCTCCGTTCCGTACTGTTCTTTTATCATACTATGTTGCGCTAAATTTGGCAAACTGTTTTTTCTACTTTTCCTGCGGGGCGAACATCCCGCCGCGCTGCCGGGCCTGCCTGGCCAGCGTAAGCAGCCGCCTTCGGCTGTTATCCCCCGGCTTGGCTGCGCAGCATCTCAGCAAATATTCCAGCACCTGGCCTACCTCCCGGCCCTGGTAGCCCATGGCCAGCAGCTCTTCGCCGCTGATTTCCAGCTCTCTCGCTGAAAAGGGAACATGCCGCTCCTCCATCTGCCGGTAAATTCTGCGAAACTTCTCCGCCGTGGCGATGGGCCTTTTCTCATAGCCCGAGCCTACAAAGTCTGCCTCCCGCAGGGCAGGCAGCAGCGAAAACAGCTCCCTTCCCCATCTCTGGGCGAACCTTCTGATCTTTTTTTCGCTGGTTCTCCCATCCAGGTCGTACATATGCATGGCCACCAGGCTGGAAACCGTTCCAATCAGGGCCTTGGGATATCTAAGCCGGGTTAAAATTTGCTCCGCCAGTTCCCTTCCCCTTTTATCGTGGCCGTAAAAGCGCCCCGTCTCCCAGTATACATAGGGCTTGCCCACATCGTGAAGCAAGCCGGCCAGCCTGAGCTCCAGCATGGGCGGTGCCTCGGCGCAGGTCATGATTGCGTGATGCTCTACCGTATATCTATGATACGAGCCCTGGGCCATGCCGCGCCCCGCCTTCAGCTCTGGCACGACCCGCTCCAAAAGGCCCGCCGCCTTCAGCAAAAGCAGACCTTTTCTGTGGGCCATGGGGTGGATTCCGTATTTCTGGTCGGATAGGAGGATTCTATTCAGCTCATCCCGCACCCGCTCCGGGGAGATTTCGTCCAGCTTTGCCGCATTTGCCTTGGCGCAGGCAAACAGCCCCTTATCGATGCGAAAGTTCAGCTCGCAGGCAAAGCGAACCATCCGCAGCAGCCGCAGACCGTCGTCCCCCAAAATCTCCCAAGGGTCCTTCGTCGTCGTCCTGAGGCGGCGGCAGGCCAAATCCTCCAATCCCCTGCCTGTTGCATCAATCAGTTCCCCCGTCAATAAATCCCGGTAGATGGCGTTGACCGTAAAATCCCGGCGAAAGGCATCCTCCCGCAGGGTGACCCCCGTCTCCGCCTCCTCCGGCGCATGGCCCCTGCCGTAGCTCTCCCGCCGGAAGCAGGTGTGCTCCGCCTCCAAAGAGCCGTAGCGTATTTTGCAGGTGCCCAGCCTTCTGTTGACCACTGCGACAGAGAAACCCTCCCGCCTGGCCATGTCCTCCAGAGCCTCCAGGGGGCATTGGGACGCCACATCTAAATCAGAGCAGGGCAACCCCAGCAGCCCGTTGCGAACATATCCGCCAACGGCGTAAAGGCGATAGCCATTTCGCCAAAAGACCTCCGCCAGGGATTTTTCTCCGCTCATAGCAGACGGCCTTCAAATACGTATGCCGCCGGCCCCGTCATAAACACGCGCCCGTCCTCAGCGCACTCAATCAACAGGTCTCCTGCCTTCAGCTTCACCGTGCAGACCTTGTCCACCAGGCCCAGCCGGTGCAGCAGGGCCACTGTCCCGCTGGCGCCCGTGCCACAGGCCAGGGTTGCGCCCGCGCCCCTCTCCCAGGTGCTTACGGCCACTGTCCCCCGGTCTATGAGCCGGCAAAAATTTACGTTTGTCTTTTTGGGGAAGATGGGGTGGGTCTCTATCCGGGGGCCCAGCTCCTCCAGACGGCTGTGGTCTTCCGTCAGGTAGACCGCGTGCGGCACACCCATCAGGACAGCGCCAATCTCCAGCCGCTCCCCTTCGATTTCTATGGTCTCCTTTTCCGAGGAGCCCTCCCCCAGCATAGGCAAGTCCCTCCGGGCGAAGGAGGGCACCCCCATATCCACCCGAACAGCCTTGACCTGGCCATTTTCTACTATCAGTCCGGGGCGCATGGTTCCCGCCAGGGTTTCCACGTCAAAGGCCTCCTCCCGGACGATGCCCCGGTCGTAGACAAAGCGGGCAAAGCAGCGGATTCCATTGCCGCACATCTCCGCCTCGCTGCCGTCTGCATTAATAATTCGCATTTTCACCGGGCAGCTTGCGCTGTTTTCCACTGCCATGAGCCCGTCTGCCCCAACGCTCAACCTCCTCTGGCAAAGTCTCTTCGCCAGAGCGCCAAGGTCCCGCTCTTTTCCTTCCCGGTTGTCTATTAAAATAAAGTCGTTTCCCAAGCCGTGCATCTTCGTAATTTCCATGAAAATCCCTCTCGCTTCCTGTCCTTTCTTTGCTTCATTATAGCATATCCTCCCCCATAGTGACAAAGCACTGGAAATATGATATATTTATTTTACATTTTAGGCTTGATTTTATGTTATAATATTGAGTAAGTATGTAGGTTTGAGAGGTGCTTATGAGTTATTCTAGTCGCTATTCCGGCCACAGGTCATCCCGCCGCCGGAAAGGCAAGCTTTTTATCATAGGAGGAGTGGTGCTGGCGCTGGTCGTGCTGCTGGCGCTATATTTCATTTTTTTCACCGGCTCCCCCAGCCCTACTCCCTATACGCCGCTGAACATCTCTTCCGGCACGGCGGTTTCCGCTAACGACAGCAATCTGTACTACATCAGCGGCACCTCCCTGGTCTGCGCCGATTTAAACGGCACGGAGCTGTGGTCCTCAAAATTTTCGGAGACGGATTTGCAGGTTGCGGTGAGCAATACCTTTATTTGCGTCTATAATTCCTCTGTGGCCTACGTAATCGATATGAATAAAAATATCCTCTTCACCGTGCCCAGTTCTCGCTATACCATCAACAGCGCCAAGGTTTCAGACGAGGCGGTCGTGCTCTATTCCTCGTTGGCGGACAGCGAAACGCCGGCAGACTGCTTCCGCGTGTTTGACGCAACGGGCTCTGAAATCGACAGGATTGAGCTGGATGAAGCGACCCTCATCGACTACGGCTTCTATGATGGCTCAAAATTCTGGTATATGTCTCTGGATACTACCGGCGTCCGGCCTATCTCCCGGGTGATTACCCACGACCCTCTTCAGCAGCAGTTGACCGGCACCAGCCAGTTTTCAGACGAGCTGATTGACAAGGTGTTCTTCTTCTCTACGGAGATGTACGTCTCCGGAACCACGTCCCTCTCCTCCTTCGATGCCTTTGGCACGGATTTGGACAGCTGGCTGGTTTATGGCATGCAGTGCATGGATGTCTGCACGACGGACTCCGATTTGTTTGCCGTATACTGCCCGAGAAGCGACGTTTTGGGCGGCTCTCTCAGCACGGCCCGCATTATCACCCGCAGCGGCACAGATACGCTCATCCAGCTTCCCTCTGGCATTACCAGCGTATTTGCGGCGCCGGACGGCATCTATTGCTTTGGGGACGGCTCCTATTCCAGATACCGGCTGACTGGCGAATTTATCGAGACAGTGCCGCTGGAGTATCACTTTGAAACCGTGGAACGGCTGACTAACCAGCTGCTCCTTCTCCGGGATAGCAGCGCATCCTATATTTTAAAAATTGCCTAAAGGGAGAAATTAGATGAATATATTGGACTATATCGTCATTGGACTCATCGCCCTATATGTGCTTAACGGGGTCTACCGGGGGTTCATCCCTTCCCTGCTCAATTTGGGCGGCTTTTTCGTCAGCTGGATTGTGGCCTTTCTGACCTACCCGCTGCTTTCCTCTTCCCTGATGAAAAGCGAATTTTTCTCCTCTCTCTCCTATTATATCGAAGGCGCAGAGAGCATCAACGACCCCTCTCTCATCAAGCTGCCTGTGGCGTCTATTTCAGAGAGCCAGCTGGATTCCATTATGTCTAACGCCACGCTGTCCCCGCCCTTTGATAGAGCCATCGCGGAAAATATCTCCAACCAGGCCTTTGCCGACCAGGGGCTGACGACGCTGGGCGAGTATTTTAACCAGAGCATGTACTGCGTTATTATCAACATCATTTCGCTGCTGATTATCTTCATCTGTCTGCGCGTGATTTTGACGCTGCTGACCAATGCGTTTTCCTTCGGATTTTCTACGCCTCAGCTGCGGCACTTTGACTATCTGCTGGGCGGCGGCGTTGGTGCGCTGCGGGGCTTTTTCTCCATCCACCTGGTCTTTTGCGTCATCCCCATCTTTATGATTATTCTGCCAGACCTGGTCACCTCGTTTATTAACGATTCCTTTTTCGCCAATCTGCTCTATTCAGGCAATATGGTATTGCGATTTATTTCGGGCACCTAGCCCTCCCTTAGCGCTGCAACAGCGGAAGGCTCTCTGCCGTTCCGCTGTTTTTTATCCTCCTATTTGCGCTCAAGGACAGTCCTTCTGGCCTCCTCCGCTGGGACTGGAACGGAAAAGCGGAAGCCCTGCAGGATATCGCATTGCAGCTTTTGCAGCGCCTCTACCTGGTCATCGTTTTCCACGCCCTCTGCCAGGATTGTCACGCCCAGCGCATGCCCCGTCTGCACCAGGGCATTTAAGAGAATGCCGCCCTGGTTCGTAAACATATGGTCCACCAGATACTTATCCAGCTTTAGCCCATCCATGGGGTATTCCTGTAAATCATGGAAGGAGGATGCCCCTGCGCCAAA
>DBGCIZ010000154.1:0-4976 GCA_048355355.1 Christensenellaceae bacterium
AAAAAGAGGGAGATTTGGGCTGTATTTTATGAATAAATTGTCTTTTCCTGCCGCCGTCTGCCATTGACGCAAAAATACCTCCCTACTATAATGAGGAGAAGAAGCTTTTCCAAGGGGGCAGGCTATGGAGGTCTTTTTTGAAGGGAACCGGGCGATTGTATCTGGGGAGCCCATCTCCCCGCAGCTTGTGTTTGACTGCGGCCAGGCTTTTCGCTTTCGCAGGCACGGCGCAGCCATGCAGGGTGTGGCTTATAGCCGCCTTTTGTCGGCCGAGGAAACGAGCCGTGGCCTGGAGCTCTTCCCCGTGACGCGAGAGGATTTTGAAAGCATTTGGCGCCGCTATTTTGATTTAGATTTATCTTACGGCGAAATCGCCTCCCTCTTCGCCAAAGACCCCGTGCTCCGCCGCGCCATACCCCTATGCCGCGGGATGCGCGTATTAAACCAGGAGCCCTTCGAGACGCTGCTCTCCTTTCTCATCTCGCAGAATAACAACATCCCTCGCATTCGTGGGATTATAGAAAAAATCTGCGCAGAGCAGGGAGAGGAAATCGCCCCGCGCATCTTTGCCTTTCCCACGCCAGAGCAGCTGGCTCGCGTTTCGCCGGAGCGGTTTCGGCAGCTTGGCGCTGGCTACCGCGCAGATTATCTGGCCGAGGCGTCCCGCGCCGTGGCGGAAGGCCGCTTCGATCTGTCCCGTCCCTTTGGGCTGGACTATGCCCAGGCCAAGGCGTATCTCATGACGCTAAAGGGCGTAGGCCCCAAGGTGGCAGACTGCGTCCTCCTCTTTGCCTACGGCAAGCGAGATGCCTTCCCCAAGGACGTCTGGATTAAGCGGGTGCTTAAGCAGCTTTATGGCTTTACCCCCAGGAATGACGAGGATTTTCTGCGTTTTTCCCAAGAGCATTTCGGCAGCTATGGCGGCATTGCCCAGCAGTATCTTTTTCACTACGCCCGGCAATGCAAGCTTGAAAACCAGGCAAAAGTATTGTAGAATATAGCTAGTTATCATTTTGTGGAGGAATCATGGAACTTTTAGTTGATACACATACCCATACGACCTTTAGCGGCCATGCCTATTCCACGCTTATGGAAAATATGACTTGGGCAGCAAAGAAGGGTCTGGAGGGTATCGTCGTTTCCGACCATACGGAGACGATCCCCGGCGTGCAGCCCAATTTTACCATTAAGCTGCAAAAGCTGTTTCCCGAGACGTATGAGGGGGTTCGCATCCTCCGCGGCTGCGAGGCCAATATTATCGACTATCAGGGCACCATCGACATCAGCGGCTTTCTGTTGACCATTCCCCAGTTTGTCATCGCCTCTCTCCACAAGGGCGTGGCCATCCAGCCCGGCACAAAAGCGCAAAATACCGAGGCCATGCTGGGTGTGCTGGATAATCCCTATGTGGATATTATTGGTCACCCTGGCAATCCCGCCTTTGAAATTGATTTAGAGGCAGTCGTGTTGCATGCAAAAAAGCGCAATAAGCTTCTGGAAATTAACAATCATTCATTTCTGCACCGCCAGGGCAGCGGCCCTGTTTGCAGGCAGATTATTGCTCTGTGCAAAAAGCATGGCGTCCGCATCTCTGTTGGGACGGATGCCCACCTGTGCCTGAAAATCGGCGATTTTCAATACGCCCGCGAGGCGTTGGAGGAGCTTAGCTTCCCTGAGGAGCTGGTGGTGAGCCGCAGTATGGCCGCCTTTGACGAATACCTCAGAGAAAGGCAGGCCCGCCTTCAGGCATAGCAACGCTTTTCAATATCGGTAAACGACAAAGAAAGGAGGAAGATAAAATGAGAGATTTTGTCATCATGACGGACTCTGATACGGAGATTCCATATTGGTTTGCCGACGAAAATGATATTCCCGTTTTTTTAATGCCATATACGCTGGACGGCAAGGAGGAGCTTTTCGACCTTGGCCGGACGACGGATTATAAGGCATTTTATACCAGACTGAGAGAGGGCGCCGAGGCCACCACCTCGACCCGTTCCCCTATCGAGATTCAGGAATTTTTCGAAGGAATCATTAAAAATCATAAGGATATTATCTACATCTGTTTCTCGTCTCAGCTCAGCGCTCACTATGAGCTTGCTCTTGGCGCGCGGGAAAAAGCCCTCGCCAACTATCCGGATGCGAAAATCGAGATTGTCGATTCCGTCTCTATCGCCATGGGTGCCGGGCTCCTGGTGTATCACGCCGTCAAGCAGAAAAAAGAGGGGAAATCCATGACGGAAATCCTCGCCTGGCTGGAGAAGAACAAAACCCGTTCCCTCCACTATTTCACTGTGGACAGTCTCATGTATCTGAAGCGGACAGGGCGGCTTTCTGCCATGACCGCCACCATTGGCTCGATTTTAGACCTGAAGCCGGTCTTGACGTTGACCCGTTCCGGCAAAATCGTCGCCTTTGACAAGGTCAAGGGCCGCAGGAAGGTGGTTAAATATCTGCTGGATAAGGTCGCCGAGAACAAGATGGATGACGAAGAATCCATGGAGCTGGCCATCGTCTGCCATGGCGATAACCCAGAGCAGGCCCAGTTGCTTAAGGAGGAAATGGAGGCCCGCTTCCACTATAAGCACCTGTGGTTCCTGGATGTTGGCCCGGTCATTGGGTGCCATGCAGGGCCCGGGGTTATGGCTGTGTTGATTCTCGGCAAGGAGCGCGAGAAATAGTCGACTAGGTTTAAGGAAAGCTTCTATAGAAAACCTCCATGCCGCAGGCTCGTCCACTGGGTGGAGGTTTTTTGTCAGCCCTTCTTGCACGGGAGGGGCTTTTATCAAATGATTGGAGGAAACAGCCCTATGAACATTGCCGTATTATGGTCCTCCCCAAATCTGAACGGGTTGACCGGGACAGCAAAGGAAAAAGTGGTCGCCGGGCTCCGGGCCTATGGCGCCCAGGTGGACGAAATTCATTTGAACCACCTGCATCTGGAGCATTGCCGCGCCTGCGGGGACGGCTGGGGCATCTGCCGCGCCAAGGGGGAATGTGTCCTGAAGGACGATTTTGCCGACGTTTACCGCCGGCTGGTAGACGCTGATGGCATTGTCTTTATCAGCGCCGTCTATTGGCACGACCTGACCGAATGCATGAAAGCCTTTCTGGATCGCCTTCGCCGTTGCGAGGCCGGTCACAATGGCTATTTGCAGGGCAAGCGCTGTCTGCTGGTGGCCTGCGCAGGAGGTACGGGTCGCGGCGCCACAGAATGTCTCTATAAGCTGGAGCAGACCCTGGTGCATATGGAGATGCGTGCCTATGACCGGCTCTCTGTCATCCGCTACAATAAGGACTATATGCTCGACACACTGGAGCAGGCTGGCAGGCTATATGCAGACCGCATTGCCAACGGGTTTGACATGCAGTTCTAATTGCCCTAAATCTGACTCAAACAAAAAAGCCGCCCTCTGGCGGCTTTTTTCTCTATCACTGAGGATAAATGCTAACCTTTTTCTTATCTCTTCCCAGGCGCTCGAATCTGACGATTCCGTTCTCCAGGGCAAACAGCGTATCGTCTCCGCCCTTGCCTACATTGGTTCCGGGATGAATCTTCGTGCCTCTCTGGCGAACGAGTATATTTCCTGCAAGCACGTACTGGCCATCAGCTCTCTTGACGCCAAGCCGTTTGGACTCGCTGTCCCGGCCGTTCTTTGTGCTTCCCATTCCTTTCTTATGTGCCATTGACTTCTCACCTCACTTTTTCGCTTTTCCCAATCAGCTCAGCCAATCGAAGTGATTAAAACTCTGGTGTACGGCTGTCTGTGACCCTGCTTTTTGCGGCTGTCTTTCTTCGGCTTATACTTAAAGACGATAACCTTCTTCGCCTTATCCTGGGCCAACACCTTGCCCACGACCTTCACGCCGTCAACCACAGGGGTACCGATGGTGGTCTTATCGCCGTCTACAACCATCAGCGCATCAAAGGTTACCTCTGCGCCAACTTCCGCGTCCAGCTTTTCCACATCGATAAATCTCTCCGGCTCAGCCTTATACTGCTTGCCGCCTGTTTTAATAATCGCGTACATTGCTCTGCCTCCTCTTCCCAGTCTCGCCGATGCAGGTAGCCCGCAGGCATTTCAAAAAAACCCTTCTCGTGCGGCTCACTTTGTCAGTTTATCATTTTCCGCCCCTCCTGTCAATAAAAAAGGAGCAGAAAAAGGGCGGTCTCCGTCTATTTTTTCTCTATGCGAAACAGATTCACGCTTCTTCCCGTCAGCCCCAGGGCAAAGGGCGCCGTCCTTCCAAAGGCCACGGCCTCCTCCCAAATGCCAGTCTCTCTCGGGTCTATGTCTGTGCCTGCCAGGAAGAAATATCCCCTGTCCTCCCAGCCCAGGCTCCGCTCCAGCATATTGCGGTAGTCGCTATAGGGCTGGTCAAAGGCAAAATCAGAGTTTTCGCCGCAGGTCATCAGCAGCATGGCCTCCTTATAAGGGTATTTCCAGCTGTTCACAATGCCAGCAGCGAACATTCTGTCTATGATAATCTTCATCTGAGCCGAAATCGTCCAGAAATAGAGGGGCGAGGCAAATGCAATCAAATCCGCCCAGTCCATAGCGGTGCGAAATTCCTCATAATCGTCCTGAATGGCGCATTGGCCGCCGTGCTCGCCGCAGTAGCAGCAGTGGCGGCAGGGCAGAAGCTTCTTTCCCCGGACGCTCATCTTCCGAACTTCTGCCCCTGCCTGCGTCGCGCCCTTTAAAAAGCCATCCGCCAGAAATTCCGTAAAGCCGTCCCTGCGCGGACTGCATAGGATGACGAGAATCCTTTTCATGGCCGCCTCCTATTTCGTGGTCACCGTGATAGCCACAAGCGTCACGTCCGTTATGGCTGTCAACCCATGGGCTTCCCCGTCATACGTCATGGCTGCATCTCCCGCGGAGACGGTTTGCACCGTCCCATTGTCGTCATATTCGCAGACGCCACTGACGAAATAGTACTCCTCCGCATCGCCAACGTGTCTGTGATTTGGA
>DBGCIZ010000155.1:0-6854 GCA_048355355.1 Christensenellaceae bacterium
CGCCAACTGCCATGAGCTGACCCTGGATGATAGGATTCTCGCCTTTGCACGAGCCGGGGCTGGCGTCAACAATATCCCCATTGAACAGTGCACAGAGAAGGGTATTGCCGTGTTTAACACCCCCGGCGCCAACGCCAACGCCGTCAAGGAGATGGTCCTCTGCGCCATGCTTATGGCGTCCCGGAACGTTGTCGAGGCTGTGGAATGGGCAAAGACCCTGCAAGGTCAGGAGAACATTGGCAAGCTGGTGGAGGCTGGCAAAAAGCAGTTTGTGGGGCCGGAAATCATGGGCAAAACCCTGGGTGTTATCGGCCTGGGCGCCATTGGCGTTATGGTGGCCAACGCTGCCTGCGCCCTTGGCATGAACGTGGTAGGATACGACCCCTTTATCTCCATTGAAAGCGCTTGGCATCTGGATACCTCAGTGCATCGCGCCAAAAATCTGGATGACTTGCTCTCCACCGCAGATTACATCACCGTTCACATCCCCCTCATGGAAAAGACCAGGGATTTCATCAGTGGCCATGAGTTCGCCAAGATGAAAAACGGCGTCATTCTGCTCAACTTCGCCCGCAACGGCATCGTGAAAAACTCCTCGCTGTTCGAGGCAATAGAGAGCGGGAAGGTGGCTAAATACGTCATCGACTTCCCAGACGACCAGGTTTTAGGGCATCCCAAGGTGATTGCCGTCCCCCATTTGGGCGCATCCACGCCCGAGTCGGAGGAAAATTGCGCTGTCATGGCGGCGCAGGAGCTGCGGAACTTCCTGGAGACGGGCAGCATTGTGAATTCGGTCAACCTGCCACGGTGCGAGCTCTCTGCCCCCACGCATCTGAAGCGCATTACCGTGGTCCATAAGAATCTTCCCAACATGGTCGGCCAGGTGACCACCTCTATTGCTGGCGCTGGAATCAACATTGAGGAAATGGTCAACAAATCCCGGGGCGACATTGCCTATTCCGTGTTCGACCTGTGCGACCCTGCGCCCCAGAGCGTCATTGATCACATTCGCCAAATCGACGGCATCGTCAAGGTGCGCGTCATCAACTAGCGAGAACAAAAGAAAAACGGCGGGCCTCAGGGCCTGCCGTTTTTGGTTGCCACGCAAAAGCCCGCCGGCCTTCCTGGCTAGCGGGCTTTTTTCTATGTATGTGCTAATTACATCAGCTCATCCCAAGTCTGGAGGCCCAATGCCGGGTGTCCTTTCTCGGAGAGGAACTCAATCAAAGCCTCGGGATCGTCCTCAGTGACGCTCTCGTCGGCAATCATATCTACAAAGTTGTCGATATCGTAAAGCTCCTTTGCAGAAGCGTTCAGCTTGGTGGCGACAGCCTCCTTCAACGCCTTGGGCATCCATACGATTCTGGCGATGCCGCCCTCAGCCCGCATGAACTTTTTCGAAGCGATAAAGTGCTTGCCGTGGCCCATAAAGCCCGGGGTCTGCACACCGCCGCCCGTCATGGAAGCCATCTCAGAGAAGGTCATACCCAGAGGCGTCATGCCTGCATGCTCTCTGTTGACGATGACCACGCCATTGGAGCTGAACTCAATGCCGCAGATACACTCGAAGCAGCCGCAGCTGGTCATGGGATCCTCCATAATGGAGTAGAGGGAAACACTCTGGAGCGCGCCCTGGGAGAGTCTCTGAACCGCCTCGTCTACATCGTCCCACTTTCCGATGGTCTCGTTCTGCATGCCGCCCTTTGTGATGACCTGGCAGGGACCGTTGGGGTCAAGCTCGTTGGTAGCCTTTGCATCCAGCCAGGAAACCGCGCCGCAGAGGCCCAGTCTTTCCGGCGTAACCACACATACGTGAGAGGGCGAGAAGGACTGGCAGAGGATGCAGCTGTAGAATACGTCCACATTCTCGTCGGTCAGGCTCTGGAGCCGCTCGTCTCTCTTATCGTAAGCCGGGTTTGCCAGGCTGAAGCGGAGCTCCTTGGTCTTCTCCGGGTCCGTAATAATGCGAACCTGGCATTTATCTACCACTCTTTCGTAGTCGCTCTTGATTTTGCAGTAGAGCACTTCGCCAAAATCCTTGGCTCTGAAGCCGCTTTCAAAGGCAGATTTGCTGACTCTGATGCGAATCATGTCGCGCTGACCCGTGTGCATTACGCCCTCCAGGCAGTTGATGTAGTTATGGAACTTCCGCTCAAACACAGGCTCAAAGTCGGACTGCATCAGCTTGCCCGCCACCTCGACGATAATAGCCATGCTCATCTTGCCGCCCACTTCAATTTCATCCAAATCCGGGCCGTCGACGATGATGCTATGGTCCTCAATCTCGCCCATTTCCTTAGTCTGCACCAGCTCAAAGCAGTTAAACCGGGAGCCGTCAATCTCTACCTGCATATCGCCGCGGCGAACGATTTCGCCTTCAAAGGCTGCCGCAAACGCAACCGGAATATCCATAGCCGTAATCTTGATTTTAATGTCCCGCGCCTCCAGAGAGGTTGCGTTGAACTTCTCCGTATCCGGCTGAACAATCAGGCTCTTGGGAATCCGCCACATGTCGTTGTCATCATTGGTGATGACGGGGAAGCCCATGGCGATAGCGCCTGCGCCGCAGGCCACGGTGACGTCATCCACCGGCTCATAGGCGTTGACGAAGGCGTGCACGCGCTTCATGGTATACTCGCAGAGGCCCTTAGCGTCGCCCGGCGTAATGTTGCCGAAAATGAGGGCCGCTCTCACCGCCACGGAGATGACGTGGGCCACAGAGGAGATTTCTTTGCCCAAAGGCACAATTCTGCGGCTGAAATCCATCTTCAGGCCTGCCTCATAGGCCTGCTCTACAATCTCGCCCTGCACGGTTACGAAAATACCCTGGGACTGATACTGCTTAATCAGCGCAACGCCCTCCTCCGCAGAGGGAGCCTTGCCGATAATGGCAGCCACGCCGGGGATTTCGTCCGTTACCAGCGGCACGCCCAGCTCTCTAATCTGCGCGTCTGTGAAGTGCCCCTGATAGGGCTCCTTGTAGGGCTCTTCATCGTAGAGGAACTTTACAGTCTCTATAATTTCGGCAGACATGGCCGTTCCAATGCCGGAGGAGAACACATCGTTGACCCGCTTGTTCCTGGTCATCCAGGATTCGCCGATGATATCCAGCATCTTTTGCATATCCGCCAGGGTGTTGATCTTAGTGCCGGTGAAGCCGTAAATTACGGGCAGGCTATACGCCGTATGGGGCAGGGCAACCTCCTTGTCTGCGCCGAATTTAGCAACGGCCTCCTCCACCGCCGCTCTGGCATCCTGATACATTTTATCCGAGCCTCTGAAGACTCTGTCCATTAATGTCACTGTTATTTACCTCCATTCACATCCCAGCCTTCTTGGCCGAGCTGTCTATGACGTCTTTGATTTTTCTAATCTCGTCCACCGCCGCAGCGCTGACATCGTAGGGGGAAAGTCCCCTTCTGTCTGCGTCGATGACCTCTGTATTATAATGAATCATCCCAAGAAGATCCTCTGCCGGGATTTTCTCCCGAATAAAGGCCTCGTCCTCCGCATTGCGAACCTTGTTCGCCACCACGCGCACATCCTGAATCCCCAGCTCATGGGCTAGCTTCTTCACGTTTTTATAGGTTTGCACGCTTCTGGCGCCCGGCTCAATGACCACAATGAAGGAATCCATGCAGCCCGCCGTGCCCCGGCCCAAATGCTCCAGCCCTGCCTCCATGTCCATAATCACCACGTCGTCCTTCCCTAAAATCAGGGAAGAGATGATGCACTTCAGCATGACGTTCTCCGGGCAGACGCATCCGCTGCCAGCCGTCTCCACCGTGCCCAGCACCAGCAGCTTGACGCCTGCATGCTCCTTCGCCAGCATATCCGGCAGGTCGTCTACCTTTGGGTTCAGCTTAAAGAATTTTCCAAAGTTCTCCTGAGAGGCACCCGTCCGCTCCTCAACCAGCTTGCGCATCTTTGAGATGGGCGTGATTTCCTCCAGCTCCTCCTCTGAAAATCCCAGCGCCAGGCCCAGGTTTGCGTCTGGGTCTACGTCCGCCGCCAGCACCTTTCTGCCCTCCTGGGCATAGAGCCGCGCCAGCGTTGAGGAGAGGGTCGTCTTGCCGACCCCGCCTTTTCCTGTTACCGCAATCTTCATGGTCTCTCCGTCCCGTTAAATGTTCAGGGCCGTTCTCTTTGCCTCGATGCCGTCAATCATGGATTTCACCAGCGCATCGGGGTCCTTGTTGATGATAAAGCCTGCGCCTACCATCTTTCTCGTGCCCTCTGTAATCAGCTCCATCATCTGAGAGGAGCCCTTCACCTGAGGCTCAATGCCCAGATAGGTATCGACGCCCGTTCCGATGACGTAGTTGGCAATGGCGACTGCCTTCTCGCTCATCCACTCCGGCGCGCAGCCAATGATGGGCAAATCTGTAATATCTACGCCCCAATCCTTGGCGATACCCGTCACCAGCAGCAGAATACGGCTGATATCTACGCAGGAGCCCATGTGGAGTACCGGCGGGATATCCGCCAGCTCGCAGACTCTCCGCAGCCCTGCGCCGCAAATTTCCTTTGCCTCCTTAGAGAGCAGGCCAGCCTTTGCCGCTGCCTGAGCCGAGCAGCCCGTGGCCACGATGATGATGTCGTTCCGCAGCAGTTCCTTCATAATCTCAATGTGAGAATGGTCTGGCCGCACCTTGGGGTTGTTGCAGCCCACGATGCCGACCGCGCCTCTCAGCACGCCAGATTTCAGGCATTCCACCAGGGGCTTATAGGTCCCCATCACGTCTACCTGAGAATTGGTGACTGTATCCAGCTGCTTAATAATAGCCTCGCAGGAGTAACCTACTGTAGCCTTCTGCTTGGTTGTGGGGATATACTGGTTTTCCCCTCTGTTTTTAAAGTTATCCACCGCCATCTTGACGATTTCCTTGGCCTGATCCAGGGCCGTAATGGGATTGAAGCGGATAAACTCCGAATCCGGGATTCTGGCCTTTTCAGACGTGGTGATAAACTTGGTGTGGAAGCACTTGGTCAGGGGCCCCAATCCGGGGAAGATGCACTGCACGTCTACCACAATCAGCTCAACCACGCCGGTCAACACGGCGTTTTCCTGCTGGAGGAAGTTGCCCGCCATCTTGACGCCATGGCGCATGGCCACCTCGTTAGCCGTGCAGCAGAGGCCGGCCACGTTGATGCCCTTGGCGCCGGCCGCCTTGGCGTAGTCAATCATTTCGCTCATCTCAGCCGCCGTAACAATCATCTCAGACATAGCCGGGTCGTGGCCATGGATGATGATGTTGACCATGTCCTTCTCCAGAACGCCCAAATCTGCTTCTGTATCCTTCGGCATAGGGGTTCCAAACAGGATATCGCTGAACTCCGTTCCCATCATGGAGCCGCCCCAGCCGTCGCACAGGCCCGTTCGGATGCCCTGGCGAACCAGCGCCTCCGCGTCTGCGGTGCAGCCCATATGGGTCATGTGCATAACCGTAGCGATTTCCCTATCTACCGCTCTGGGCGCGACCTCTTCCCGCTCCCAGATTTCCCTGGTCTTGTCCGTTGCGCGCTCCAGGAAGCGCAGGGTGCCGAAGGGCTTGCCGTATTCCATCAGGCCAGTCTCAGCAACCTCGTGGGCAATGTCGTAAAGATCCTTGCCCTCTGTCTCAATGCCCCACTCCTTGGCCAGGTTCATCAGCTTCTGCTCATCTCTTACAATGTAGTTCCCGTCCTTAGAGGAAACGTGCAGCACGTGGGCAATCTCGCGGCCGTGGTCCGAGTGAGCCGCAGCGCCTCCGGCAATAAACCGGATGTAGTTTCTGCCCGCGATAGCGTGGGCATCAGCGCCGCAGATTCCCCGCGGTGCCTTGGGCGTAATGCGGCATGGGCCCATAGAGCAGATTCTGCAGCAGACTCCGTCCTCGCCGAATTTACATTGAGGGCGCTGCGCCTTGACTCTGTCCTCATAGGTCTGGGCGCCTGCTTTTTCCGCCAATTCCCGAAGAACCTTCGCATTGGCTTCCATCTGTTCAACAGTCGTAAATTCCATTCTTGCCTTTTTGTATGCCGGCGCGGTTCATCCGCACCGCTCATACACTCCTTTCCCGTCGTTCTTTCATAATTAGCACTTTGTTACAATTTAAACAAGCTTAACTTCAACTTATTATAACAAATGTATTCCTATCATACAAGCCCCAATATACTGCTTTTTTATTTTGTTTTTCGGAGCCGTTCCTGAGAAGAAACCGGGCCGTTTTGCCCGCAGCATTCGCCTTTTTTCTCCTCTTGCGCGGCCTCTGCCGCGTTCCTTTTCATAAAAATTCCTGGCCAGATTGGGCCATCATCGCCCCCGGCTATTTTCCCAGCCTGCTGCCCCGGTTGATGGCGCTAATCAACGCCTTAATGGACGATGCGATAATATCCGAGTGGATTCCCGCGCCCCAGCTGCTCCGCCCATCCTCCAGGGAGATGCAGACGTAGGAGACAGCCTCTGCGCCGGAACCCTCAGTCAGGGCGTGCTCCTGATAGGTGGCGATTTGGTAGGACAGGCCGAAGGCCTCCTTCAGCGCATTGCTGGCCGCGTCGAGGCGGCCGTTTCCGTGGCCCACAATGTCCCTCTGCCTGCCGCCCTCCTTGATGGTCAGCACGATTGTCACGTCGTCCTCCCGCCGGGTAAAGTGGTAATCCACCATCTCGATGGGGTCTCCCACGTTGACATAGCGCTCCTTGAAAATATTGTGAATCTGCTCCGGCAGCAATTCCCTATGGCGCCGGTCTGAAATGCCCTTGACGCAGTATCCAAAGTCCTCCCGCAGCAGCTTTGGCATATGATAGCCAAACTTCTGCTCCATCAGATAGCCAATACCTCCCTTGCCGGACTGGCTGTTGATGCGGATGAC
>DBGCIZ010000156.1:0-3413 GCA_048355355.1 Christensenellaceae bacterium
GCAGCAGCATGGCGTATATCTGGCCGCCGCCGATGACGTAGACCTCCTCCTCCCCTGTCAGAGCCTCCCAAAGAGCCTCCAGGCTGGAAACGGTCTCCACCCCCTCCCGGGCAAAATCCTCCTGCCGGGTCAGGACGATGTTCCGCCTGTTTGCCAGGGGCCGTCCCCCCGGGAAGGAATCCAGGGTCTTTCTCCCCATGACTACCGTCTTCCCCAAAGTGGTCTCCCGGAAGAATTTCATATCCTCCGGCAGGCTGGTCAACAGGCCGCCATCTCTTCCGATGCAGCCCTTTAAATCCACTGCGGCAATGGCCTTCATAGCGCCCTCCTCATATGGCGACGGGGATTTTCCCCACCGACGGCTCCGACTGGTAGTTTTCTACGCAGAAGCTGTCCACCGTGAAGTCGTAAAAATTCTTCACCGAAGGATCCAGCGTGACCTTGGGCGCGTCAAACCCCTTCCGCTTCATCAGCTCCTCTACGATAGGCACGTGTCTGTCATAAATATGGGCGTCTGCAATGACGTGCATCAGCGTGCCCGCCTTTAGCCCGCTTACCTGGGCGAACATCATCAAAAGCGCCGCATATTGGGCCACATTCCAGTTGTTCGCCACCAGCATATCGTTGGAGCGCTGGTTCAAAATGGCGTTGAGCGTATCTCCGCTGACGTTGAAGGTCATGCTGTAGGCGCAGGGATAGAGGCCCATCTCATGCAAATCGGCAAAGTTGTAGATATTGGTTAAAATCCGGCGGCTCTGGGGGTTGTGCTTTAAATCGTAGAGCACCCGGTCTACCTGGTCAAACTCGCCCTCCGGGTATTGATGCTTGATTCCCAGCTGATAGCCGTATGCCTTGCCGATGGTGCCATTTTCGTCCGCCCAGGCGTCCCAGATTTTGCTGTTTAAGTCGGCAATCCGGTTGGACTTCTTCTGCCAAATCCAGAGCAGCTCGTCAATGGCCGCTTTAAAATTGATCTTGCGGATCGTTTGCAGGGGGAATTCCCTGCTCAGGTCATACCGGTTGACAATGCCGAATTTTTTCACCGTATGGGCGGGGGTTCCGTCCTCCCATCTGGGGCGGACGTCTAAATCCGTATCCCAAAAGCCGTTTTCTAAAATATCCCTGCAATTTTCAAGAAACACTCTGTCTGCGTAATTCATCTTGCTGCCTCCTTCCCAAAGCGCTCCCAATGGACTCTCTCCGCCTCATAAGCTTCATGGGGCGCCTTTTGCTCCCCCGGATGGCCAATGGAGACGATGGCAAAGGGGACGACCTCTTCCGGGATTGCCAGCATTTGCCTCATGGCCCCCTCTGCCTCTTGAATGGGATGCAGCCCCAGCCACACGGCGCCCAGCCCCAGGCCAGCGGCGGCCAGCAGCATATTCTCCGTGGCGGCAGCGCAGTCCTGAATAAAGAAGTCGCGATGAGAGGACTGGTATCCCTTCAAATTGGCCAGAACCACAATGGCCGCGCCTGCCTTGTCCAGCATCTTCCAATAGGGCCGCACCGCGGACATCTCTTTCAGCATATCCCGGTTTTGTATTACGATAAATTCCCACGGTCTGGAATTTCTCGCCGAGGGCGCCGCCATGCCCGCCTTTAAAATCAGGCGCAAATCCTCCTGAGAGACAGGCTCCCCCGTATAGGAACGGATGCTGCGCCGCTCAAAAATCACGTCCGTTTTTTTCACGCAAATACCTCCTGATTGAGAAAGAAAATATCTCCTTACAGGATACCATTTTTTCCGTCCCTTTTCAACGCCTGAGCAGCATGATTCTCTCTCTGGGAATATGCACCAGCTCTTTTGGACCTGTCAGCCCCTTCTCCACCTCCAGGCGCAGCGGCTTCCCCCCCAGCTCTGCAAGATAAATATCCTCAAACACATTTTCAATCCGGCGGACAATCCGGCAGGGGAACACGTTTTCCCCCGCCTGCTTCGCAAAGGAGAGATGATGGGCGCGAATCCCCACAAAGGCCACCTCGCGCGGGGCGGGCCCGGCTACGGCCAGCGCAATTCCCCAGTCCTCTGCGAACACGTTCCCATCGTCCAGCCATCTGGCGGGGGAGATGTTTTTGCAGCCCGTCAGCGCGGCGGCATAGCCCGTCTCAGGGTTTTCAAAGAGACGGTGCTTTTCCTCCATGGCGTCGAGGCTTCCCTGGCCCATGACGCCCACCCTGCCGCACAGACGAAAGAGCTCGTCCCTGCTGTGGGAAACCACGATGGACGTGCCGCGGAAGCCCTCCAGCAGCGCCATGACCTCCTGCTCCATCTCCCAGCGAAGGCTGCTATCCAGGGCGGAAAAAGGCTCGTCGAGCAAGATGACCTGCGGCTTGGCGGCCAGCATTCTCGCCAGCGCCGTCCGCTGTTTCTGGCCCCCGGAAAGGGTGGCGGGCACCTGCCGCTCCAGACCCTGAAGCCGGAATTTTTCGATATACTGAGCGATGCTCTCCCCCTTATCCGCCATGGCGCTTTTGATGTTTTTTTCCACCGTCATATTGGGAAACAGGGCGTAGCTTTGAAACAAATACCCGACCCGTCGCTTCCGCGGGGGCACGTTGATGCGCTTGGCGCTGTGAAACACGAGCCTCCCGTCAATCTCAATCATGCCCCGGTCCGGCGTCTCGATGCCCGCCAGGCATTTGAGCGTCATGCTTTTGCCGCAACCAGATTCCCCCAGCAGCCCGGCGCACTCGTCCCCCAGCTCCAGAGATACTTTCAGGGGATACCCCTTGAGTCGCTTTTCAAAGTCTGCCTTTACCGCCATCAAATCCTCCTGCCGTTTTTCCTGCGCATACGCGATTCCACCAGATTCATCCCAATGACGGACGCCAGGGAAATCGCCACGATAATCAGCACCCACTGGTAGGCCAGCTCCCGGTTCCCCGCGGCCATAGCGCTATATACGGCGACGGCCATGGTCTGGGTTTTCCCCGGGATATTCCCGGCAATCATAATCGTCGCCCCAAATTCCCCCAGCGCTCTGGCAAAGGTCAGGATTGTCCCTGCCGCAATGCCTGAAACCGAGTTCGGCAGCATGATTTTCCGCAAAATTCTGTGCTCGCTCATTCCCAGAGTGCGGGCCGCGCTGAGCATATCCTCATCCAGCTGGGAAAAGGCCCCTGAAACCGTCCGGTACATCAGGGGAAAGGCCACCACCGTGGAGGCAATTACCGTCGCCCCCTGGGTGAATACGACGGAGATGCCGATAGAATCCAGCAGCTGACCAAAAAAGCTGTTTCTCCCGAAAATCAGCAGCAGAAAGAATCCCACGACCGTCGGGGGCAGCACCAGCGGCAGGGTCAGCAGCCCGTCCACCAGGCCGCGAAACCGCCGCATCCGGCTGACCAGCCAGGCCAGATAGACGCCAATCACAAAGGAAATCACCGTAGACAGCAGCGCCGCCTGCAGCGAC
>DBGCIZ010000157.1:0-6791 GCA_048355355.1 Christensenellaceae bacterium
TATCTCTTATTATAACACGTCAACTCTCTATGTTCATCAAGAAATATAAAAAAATATTTCATACAATCAGAATTTATTATGACCAAAGTGGCTTTCGGGCGGCTTTTCGCAGTGGCGCAGCCTCCTCATCCGTGCTATAATCAATTATAAAACAGGAAAGCGAGGCCCTTCTATGAAGCGATGCCCTATTTGTAAAATTGAATTTTCCGACGAAGCGGAATTTTGCCCGAAATGCCAGGCCAAATTGCAGGAGATTCGAGAAGAAGAAAACGCCCCTTTCGACAGAAAGCGGCTTGTTGTGGCCATAGTGTCCACTATGGGCTTTATGGCTGTCATCGCTGCCATATACTATATTATTGGGCTGCTAAATCCGTAGTCAGCTCCCGAAAGAGCCAGCAGCCCAGAAATTCCTCCCGCACAAAGTGGCGTTGTTCCTCGCCCTTGCTCGCTATATAGTCCGTGTCGTTCTGGGTTACCTGATATCCCTGGCTCTCCAGATACGTCAGGAATTGCGCCTCATCATCCTTTTTTACCATAATGCCATATTTGCCATTATCCACAAGCTGCTGGCTCCCCACCGCCAGCTCTACGGCACCCTTAATTTGGTTAATAGGCAAAATATCGTCAAAAACGCCCTTTCCCGCAAAGAAAAACACAAAGATTAGCAGAACTACTACGATGATTACAATATTTCTAATCAGTTTCAAATTTTTAACGTTCTCCTCGCCACTTTATCCTAATTGGAGACGAAATACTGCGTAGCCAGTTCGCTGCCGGCCGTTTTCGTCCAGCTCAGCATATTTTACCATCAAATTCGTCCCCGTCAAGTATAATTGGGTTACATTTTTTCTCACATCGACCACAGCGCCGTCCGTTTCTGTCGCCCGTCTGGCATAGACCCGCTGGCTGTTTCCCTGGGCCACTGTGTAGACGACCAGGTCGTCCTCCACGGCGAACTGCTCCACATGCTCCGCCAGCGCCCACGTCTCGTTTCGCTCCATATCCACAGCCATCAGCGTATCATCGCCCTTTTTATAGTATACCAGATTGCCCGCAGCAGCAGTTTTATCGCTGTCGCACTCTGTCACAATATATTCATAGGTCGCATTCTCCCTGGGGTCCACGATGGCCAGCATGGTCTTTCCGTCCTTCTGAAACTGCACCACATATCTGCCGTTGCTACAGAAATAGGCGTCCAGCAGGGCGACATTCATCTGGTTCACCATCCCCACCAAATAAGGCTCCGCCAGGTTCTCCAGGGACTGCTCCGAGGCCGTTTCGTCATAATAAGATACCACGGAATAGCTGCCATCCTGCAATAAAATATACGAGGCGCATAAATCCACCCAGTCTGCCTCTACGGCAATATCCTCCTCAGCGAAGGAGCCGATTTTCTCCTGCTCCCGCTCTTCCAGGTCCACCAGATAGACCGTTCCCTCTCCGTCCTTCTTGGTCCGCACCAATAGAGAATCGCCTTCATCCACCACCTTTGCGCTCTTTACTCTGCCGGTGATGGTGGCAATGGCCTCGCTGCTGCCATCGGCATAAAAGCTGGCCCCGTCCTTGCTCCGCTCCATATAGATGGGCTCGCCGCCGGCATTCAGGCCAATGTAGTTTTTGTCGCTTCCCAACTCTGTTATGCCGGCCACAGAAATAGAGGTGCTTCCCCCCGATTCTCCAATGACCACCGTCCTGGTAGTGGACGCAGCGCATCCCCCCAGTAGCACGGCCGCCGCCAGCACGGCTGCTGCCAGCTTAATCTTTCTTCCTCTTACCATGAACTGCTCGCTCCTCTCCTGCGTCTGCCATGGCAGGCAGTGTGACCTGAAAAGAAATTCTGTCGTTCCTCGGCATCTCTGCCGCGATGCTTCCTCCGTGGTCATCTACAATGTTTCTGCAAATTGCCAGGCCCAGCCCAACAGACCCTGCTTCCTTCTTTTCCTCGTCTCTCGAGCGGTAGAAGGGCAGGAAAATTTTATCAAAATCCTCCTGTCGGATGCTGTTCTCCTCTATCTGGTTTTCCACGCAGATGGAAACCTCTTGCCCATCTGCCCTCGCCCGCACGGTCACTGGATCGCCCGGCTCTCCATACTTGATAGCATTGTCAATCAAGTTGACAAACAGCTTTCGCAGCTCCTCCGGCTTGCCCAGGACGGTCAGCCCCTCTTCAATCTCCGCTTCGATGCGAGCTGCATAGCGGTTTGCCTTAACCCTCATTGAAGATACAATATCTTCAAGTAATTTGTCAATCCTTGTCTGCTCAAACTGGGCCTCCACCTGGTCCGTAGCCCGGGATGCCTCTAACAGCCCCGCCACCATGTTGCACAGACGCTTCGCCTCTATAATGACCTGCTCAATTCCCTTGTGGTTAAACTCCTCGTCTTGAAAATCCGTCTGCTTCATCATCTCAGCATAGCCTAAAATAATCGTCAACGGCGTTTTCAATTCGTGCGTGATGTTATCGTAAAAATCCTTGCGATATTGAATCGTCTTTTTCAGGTTTTCCTTTTCCAGCTGAATGGTATTCCACTGCTCCCGTATGGTCCGGGACATATGGTTATAACTATCCGTCAGCCGTCCGATTTCATCATGCCGCTTTACGTTTAGCGGCTCCGCCTCATAGGGATTTTCCGAAACCCTTTCAATAGCGGCGCTCAGCTTGTTGACCGGATTGATGACCCAGCCCATATAGAGCGCCAGCAGCAGAATCGCCACGCACAAAATCCCTAAGCAGCTCAGCAGAATCATCTCTAAAACATATTCGCTGTTGGCATAGATGCCCGTATAATCCGCCTGGAGCCGGATAATAGCCTGCACCTCCCCGTCCATCATAACGGGAAAGGAGAACATGGCGTAGGTGTCGTATGGCTCCTTCACCACGGAATAGGCGCTCAAGCCGTCTCTGGCGTATTGCACATCGTCCTGCACATAGCCGTTATCTGCATAGGTGCCCTGGTAGTAATTCCCGTCGGCGTCGTAAATAGCGACACCGCAGCCCAAAATATTAGAGAATTCTCTGGACATACCACGCATACTGGTCAGCAGCCCGTCTGACTCCGTGCTCTGCTCTGCATTCATAATATAGCGGGTAATATACGCCTCACAGCTGTCTCGGTAGCCCTCCATCGCCTCGGCAATCATGGCCTCATTGTTGGCGTTCAAAATGCCTGCCACCACGAAATACAGCACGCCAAAGGACAAAATAATCGCTACGGAAAACCATAGCACCAGCTTTTTTACCAAGCCCATGGTCAGCTCTGAATTTTATACCCCACGCCAAAAACTGTGACAATCAGCTTGTCATCCTTCAGCTTCTTGCGCAGCCGTTGAATATGAATATCCACGGTTCTGGTATCTCCTAAATACTCAAACTCCCAAACCTTCTCCAGCAGCTCCGCCCTGGTCAGCACCTTGCCGTTCTTCCGCATCAGCGTCTCCAGCAGCAAAAATTCCTTTGGCGTCAGCTCGATAATCTCGTCGTCCTTGGTTACCTCATGCTTTTGAATATCCATCACCAAGCTGCCCACCGTCAGCACCTCGGCTGTCACCTCGGCGTCCATGGTCTTTTGAATCCGCCTCAGGATGGATTTAATCCGCAAAATGACCTCGCGAATGTCAAAGGGCTTGGTGATGTAGTCGTCCGCCCCATACTCCAGGCCGATGAGCTTGTCTACCTGATCGTTTCGGGCAGAGACGATGATAATCGGAATATTTTTGTTCATCGTCACCGTTTTGCAGATGCTCAGCCCATCCACATCCGGCAGCATCAAATCCAGCAAAATGACATCTGGATGCTCCTTTTCCATCAGGTTCAGCCCGTCCTTGCCGGTCAACGCCACAAAAGCGCGAAATCCCTCTTTCTCCAAGCCATATTTCAGCAGCTCTGCAATGGGCTTTTCATCCTCAATGATTAGAATTTTATTCATACTCCCACCCATACTCTGTTATTTTAAATATTATACCATACCGCCGTTTAAATAAAACCATGTTAACATAAATGTTATAACTTAATTTTAGCCGGAAAACGGCTGTTTCCCGGTATATTTTTTTCAAGCAGGGCCACCCTATGCCATAGATAGGAGGGCTTATTGTGTTCAATATTATCATTAAGACTATATTGCTCTATATTATTGTCATCTTCGCCATGCGGCTCATGGGAAAAAAGCAGGCCGGTCAGCTCCAGCCCTACGAGCTTGTGATTTCTCTCATGATTTCCGAGGTGGCCACTACGCCAATGGATAACCCTGGCATCCCCATTACCTATGGCATTATTCCCGCCATCACGCTGCTTTTGCTCTATTATTTTCTCAACTTTCTCTGCTTAAAAAGCAAGCGGCTTCACGTCCTCTTCGGCGGAAGCCCCGCAATTCTCATCCATAACGGGCATCTTGTGTATCGTGATATCAAGCGCCTGGGCTATAATCTCAGCGACCTGCTGGAGCAGCTGCGCATTTCCGGGTATACAAAAATTTCAGAGATACAGTACGCCATTTTGGAGACCAACGGTCAGCTCAGCGTCCTACCCTATGCCTCCTATGCGCCGCTGACGCCCAACGATATGGGGGTCGAGGTTCAGGAGGATACCCTCTATACCGCCGTCATTTTAGATGGCAAGCTCTATCCCAACGGGCTCGATATTCTGGGCTATACGAAAGAAAACATCCATAAAATGATGCACACTCTGGGCTTTAACAATATTAAGGATATCCTGCTCATGACCATTTCCGACAGTGGGGATGTGTTCGTTCAGGATAAGGCCGGCAAGACAAAGAACGTCACGCTGCCCTCCCGCTAGAGCAAGAAAGGAGACCCTATGAAAAATTGGTTTATTGCCATTGTATTTATCCTGCTTATCGGCTTTGCTGCCTTTCAATCCATCTATCTTTCCCATGTGACAGAGGAGCTGCTGGCGGTTTCCCAGCAGGCGCAGGCTGAATACTATTCCAGCCAAAGCGAAAAGGCCATGGATACCTCCCAAAGCCTTCTGCGCCTATGGGAGCAGTATAAGCCGGCTCTCACCAGCCTCATTGACCATGGCGAGTTAGACGACATTCAAATCGAGCTGCTCAATCTGCTGGGCGACATGTCTGCCGGCAACGACCAGCAGATTCCCGCCACCTTCGCGCGGCTGGATTACTCCATTGCGCACATTGGCCAAATTGACGCCTTCGGCCTGGGCAATATCTTTTAGCGTTTCAAGCTGCCGGGAAGAACGGTATGCCGCTCGATTGGGTTCAGCGTGCTCAGCTCCCGGTCTAGCAGGCAAATCCCCCGGTGAATGGACTTCTGGCCAAACCGGCGCCTTAAATCGTCCACCGTCTGCTCCAGCGCTTCCTGCTTTTCCCTACGCTTGTCGCGGAATAGGAGAATCTGTCCCATTTCCGTGCCGGAAAGTCCGTTCACTGCCAGGCCAATGCACCGGATAGGGTGCTCCCAATGGTAGTTTTTTTGAAATAGCTTCATCGCCTCCTCGGCAATCTCCTGGGCCAGATTGGTCCTTTGAGGGACGACTTCCTGCCGGCTGATGCTGTTAAATTGATTGTCGCGAATGTAAATTTCTACTACATTTCCCTTCAGCTTTTTCAGCCGCAGCCGCTCTGCCACGCTCTCCGCCAGAATATAGACGGTCAGCCGCACGTCCTCCTCTGTCAGCAGGTCCCGCGGCGTAGTCGTGCTGTTCCCCACAGATTTTACCTCGTCATATTCCGCAAACTTCCGCACAGGGGACTGGTCCATCCCATTGGCGAAGCAATGAATCATGCGGCCCCACTTTCCCAGAATCGCCTCTAGTCTGGTCGCCCTACTCTTGGCCAGGTCTCCGATTGTATAAATGCCCCGCAGCTCCAGCTTTCTCATGGTTTTTTTCCCCACCTGGAGCAGCTCTGAGGCAGGCAGGCCCCAGACCGTCTGCCGGTAGCCCTCTCGGCTGATGACTGTTGTCGCGTCGGGCTTTTTCATATCTGAGCCCAGCTTGGCAAATATCTTATTAAAGCTGACCCCAATGGATGCGGTCAGGCCCAGCTCGCTCTTCAGCCTTTCTCTGATTTCGTCGGCAATGCGCGCCCCATCCTGAAAGCTGGTGCAGAGTGCCGTTACGTCCAGCCAGGCCTCGTCTAAGCCAAAGGGCTCCACATATTCCGTGTATTCTCTAAAAATATCCCTGGAGAGCTGGGAAAAGCGGCTATAATTAGCGTGGTTCGCCTGAATCACCGTCAGCTCGCTGCACTTTCTATAGGCGCTCCAAAGCGGTTCCGCCGTCTTTATCCCCATCTTTTTCGCTTTCTCGTTTTTTGCCAGGACGATTCCGTGCCTTTTTTTAGCATCTCCCGCCACTACCACTGCTTCCTCTCGGTATTCGGGATGTAAAAAGCACTCCACACTGGCGTAAAAGTTGTTCATATCTACATGTAAAATCACTCGCTCCATTGTTTCTTTCCCCCTGGTGCTTCCCTTGCGCAACGCATTTCTCTTAATTGTTTCTTAAAAGAAACGATTATTGTTTAAAAAAGGGCCGCTTTTGTGCAGCCGCTGTTTCGGTCGCTAATTGATATCTACCAATGCCATAACCACCTTGCCAATGACGCTGATATTGTCCTCTTCCGTATAAATCTGTGGCTGGTGGATGAGATTTTTGCTCACTGGCATCAGCAACAAATGACTCCCCTTATTGTAAAACCGCTTTACTGTCGCATCTCCGTTTACCATCACTGCCGCCACGTCCCCATCGCGAACCTGCTCCTTCTGGTCAATAATAACGATGCATCCGTCCGGAATGTTTGCCATATCCATAG
>DBGCIZ010000158.1:0-9288 GCA_048355355.1 Christensenellaceae bacterium
CCCAAAAGGACACCCGTCCCCGTGACGATTACCCCCGTATAAGGCAAGGGCTTTGGCTTTACCACCTCTGCGCCGCCCCAAGGGGCCAGCATATGCCTGCCATCCATGCTGCTTCTTACAATCCTGGCCAGGGCTTCATCCTCCCGGGGCAGCAGGCGCTCTGCCAGCTCTCCCACTGCATTATGCGGCTCTGGGGTGCGGCTCTCGTGTTTGCCGGGAAGAACCAGAAGTGCCCGGTATCCTCCCAGGCTCCAATAGCCCTCTGCTTCAAAGGCCGGTGACCCGTGGCTCAGCCCTGTAACGCGTCCCTTTCCATCCAGCGCCAGCCAAGTGCCGCGAAAAACAGTATCTCCCGCCGCAACGGGAATGCCTGCCCCCAGGGCCTCCAGATAGCCCCGCCTGCAGACTGGCCTCTCTCCCAAAAGCCTTGCCACGCAGGCAGCTGTGTCCAGCGGCTCTCCAGGTCTGTGCGTATAGACCTGGCCTCTGCCGCCCTCCTCTGCCATGCGGGACATCCATTGATATTTTTCTATTTGAAAACCCTTGTGGTTCATCCCGTCCACAATGCATAAAATCATGCTTTTGCCTCAATTCTGCGGAGGCTCTCCAAAAAAAGCTCCGCCGCCTGCCTCGTCTTTATAGCAATTCTATAATAGGTATGGTCCAATCCCGCATAGTTGCCACAGGAGCGGATTAAAATGCCCTCCGCCGCCATTTTCTCCTCCAGTCTGTCAATGTAGGAGCGGAAGAAAATGTAGTTTGCGCTATGGCCAAGCAAGTCAATCTGGCTATCCTTCCTCAACTCCTGCAAAAGGAGTTCCTTCGCCTCCTCGATTACTATCATCGTTTTATTTAAATATTCAAATTCCTTTAATGCCGCAACACCTGCCTCCTGGGCCAGAGAGGAGACGCTCCATGGCTGCCCTGCGGCGCGCAGGCGCTCCAGCAGAGCGCGATTTTCCGTCAGGCAATAGCCCAAACGAACCCCGGCCATGGCAAACAGCTTCGTGAACGCCTTCAGCAGCAGCAGGTTTTTGCTCCCCAGCCGCCCCTTCATGGTGTATTCCTCCGCCTTGCCGGTCAGCTCCATAAAGCATTCGTCTATCACCAGCAAGGCCCCCGTCTGTTCGCATCGTCTCAGCATCCGCTCCAGCAGCGCTCGCTCGACCAGCCTGCCCGTCGGATTGTTTGGGTTGCAGAGGAATACCATGTCCACCGTGTCGTCCAGGTCCTGCAAAAAACGCTCTGTCACGTCAAAGGAATGCTCTAAATGCAGCGTGTGGCGCTTTACCTGGCAGCCCACCAGCCCCAGAGCCTGCTCGTATTCCGCAAAGGTAGGGGCTGTCACCAGCGCTCTTCGCGGCCTCGCTGCCAGGGCCAGCCGGAAAATCAAATCCGCCGCGCCATTTCCGCAGAGGATGTCCTCCTGAGGCACGGCCTCCCACGCGGCGATGGCCTGGCACAGCCTGCGGCAAAGGGGATCTGGGTAGCAATCCGCTCGGGCCAAGGCCTGTTTCACCGCCTCCTTCACCCCCTCCGGCATCCCCAGGGGATTGGTATTGGCGGAGAGGTCCAACCGGGGCTCCCGCCCGTATTTTTCTATATATCCCACAATGTCACCGCCATGAATCAGCCCCATGTCCATCCTCCTACTGCGAAAATCACCGCTGCCCTCACTGCCAGGCACAGCACAAGCCCCAAAATCGCCGTTCCATACATGAGTCGCACTGCCTTTTTTATGTCTCCCCGGGCAATCGGGCGCCCGGCGTCTCCAATGGTTGGCTTTTCGTATTGCTTGCCAAAATAGCTGGCGTTCCCGGCCAACTGGACGCCCAAAGCGCCGGCGCAGGCAGATTCCGTCTGGGCAGAATTGGGGCTTGCATGGTTGCGCCTATCCCGCCGCCAAATGCGAAGCGCCTCCCTGGCGTTGAGCCCGGTGAGCCCTGCCGCAGCTATCATCAACAGAGCGCTCAGGCGCGCGGGCACGTAGTTTGCCACGTCGTCCGTCCTCGCTGCAGCTCGCCCGAAATCCAGAAATTTTTCGTTTTTATAGCCCACCATGCTATCCATAGTGTTGATTCCCTTATATAGCATTGCCAGCGGCGCGCCACCTAGCGCCATATAAAGCATGGGGGCAATCACGCCGTCCGACGTGTTCTCCGCCACTGTCTCCACCGTGGCCTTGATAACGCCCTCCTCCGTCAGCTGCTCCGTATCTCTGCCCACAATCATGGCGACTGACCGCCTGGCATCCTCCAGCGTTCCGGTTTCCAAGCTGCGGTAGACCTCCATTGCCGCTTTTTTCAGAGACCTTGCAGCGAAAATTTGAAAGCACCAAAAGGTCTCTGCCACGAACCCCAGCCATACATTCACCACATAGAGTAAAATCAATATTCCTAACGGCACCACCAGGCTTAGCCCTGCCACAATCCACGCCATCGCCGCGCCGGCCCGGCGCAGGCCTTTGGCGTCTGTCGCCCTGGGGCGCAGCCGTTTTTCCAGCGCATGAATCCCTCGCCCCATCCACACCACCGGATGGGGCAGCGCAGCCGGGTCGCCAAAAACCGCATCTAATAAAAAACCTAAGGCCATAGCCGCTAAACTAGGTATCAACTCAATCCACCTCAAACCTTTGGGGCAAGCCCGCTGCACGGCAGCTTCCCTGCTCCGCATCTATTTCTATTGCAAAGCCCTCCAAATTGGCCAGCCCATAGTCAAAAAAGCTGCCCCCCAGGAGCTTATGGAGAATAGCGCTGATAGTTCCCCCATGGAGCACGAAATACAGCTCCTCTACGCCTTTGCATCGATTTTTTTCTATAATTTCAGCAAAGCAGCTCCATACTCTGCTTTCAAATTCTTCTATATTCTCTCCATGGGGGCATCTGCCCAGGCAGCCCCCGTCTACCCAGCTTCGGTATGCCGCGTCCTCGGCCATATCCAGGTAGCTTTTTCCTTCAAAATCGCCAAAGTCCATCTCGTCCAACGCCTGCTGCTTTTGCAGCTCTGCGCGCGGGAACAGGATTCGCGCCGTCTGCGCCGTCCTCTGCTTCCCGGTGACAAAAACGGTATCGACCCATTCCCTCTTGCGCCGTTCTTCCGCCTGCATACGTCCTTTAGGGCTCAGCGGTTCGTCTGTTGCGCCGATATACTGTTTTTTTTCGTTGCCTGCCGTCATGCCATGGCGAATGAAATAGACTTTCATCGATTATTTTATCCTGACGGGAATGCCCGCCGTCATGCGAATCACCTGCTCCGCGTGCTCTGCCAGGCGAATGGAAAGGCGGCCTATCCGTTCCCGTCTTTCCCTCTCCTCTCTCTCCATAGGCACAATGCCACAGCCGATTTCCTCGCAGGCTACGACCTCCTTCTGCATCAACTGGGCCAGGTCTGCCTCATTCACCTGGGGGATATCCTGCAAGCCGTAAACCACCGGCTCCGCTCCGATTTTATACATTGATATTTCTCTATCATTATAGTGAAGAGTCTGCTTGATATAGCCCAGCTTTCCCGTGTATCTCCCGCCTAAAATCAATATCATACAACCTCCAATAGCTTTTGCACAAGCACCACAGCCGCCAGCATGACAATTTCGCAAAGCTGCTGAAAATATCCTGCCAAATCCCCCGTGATACCGCCAAACTGCCGCTTACTCATCCAATAATAATAGAGAAATACCACGCCTGCGGCCAGCGCCATAGCCCCGCCCTGCCAGGGAGCCGCTGCCACCATCAGCGCCGCCACACAGACCCCCAGCGCGATAGAAAACCACCGCACTGCCCGCTTCGCCGCCACGTCGGCAAAGGCGTGGAGCAGGCCGCTATCCTTTGCGCAGGGAAAGGAGGCCACCGCTATGCTGCTCAGGCACCGCTCCAGAACCATACCGCCTATCACCACCGCTACAATTTCCGGCTGCCACCGCACCTCTGCCCCCAGCGCCATATAGCACCCGACGTACAGGACGCAGGTCAGGACGGCAAAGGCGCCGGTATGGCTGTCCTTCAAAATTTCCAGCTTTCTGGCCCTGTCCGCCCGGCTACCCAGGGCGTCGGCCGTATCCATCAGGCCGTCTATATGAATCCCTCCGGTGACGGCAATGGGCACAAGCGCATAGACCGCGCCAAATAGAAATCCGTCTATTTTCAGGGCATCTGCCAACGCAACCCAGCCCCAAAGTATCAGGCCAATCACCAGCCCAATCAAGGGCAGGGCGCACATAGCATACCGCATGTTTTCCCTGCTCCATTCTATTTGCGGCGCTGGCAATCTGGAATACATGGAAATTCCAATCAATAGACCTTTCAACGCTTTCATCCCTTGCCTCCCCACCGGTGCCGCAGGGGAATCCCCGCCACCACTTCTGTCACGCCGCCATACCGCTCGGCCAGCGCCTGGTTGAGTCGACCCAGTGTCTCAATATACCGCTCCGTAAAATCGTCGTAGCGCAGGCCGTCCCGCGCCACATCGTTGGAGACTACTACCAAACAGTCTGTCTGCTTCTCCAGATAGACTAGCCCTGCCAGGATTTTTTCCGCCACTGCCTCCCCGCCGGCAAACATCTCGTTTGCCACCAGATTGCCCAGGCATTCCAGCAGTACGCTACCCCTCTCTTTTAATCGAATATTTTCAATATTTCTATATTGTTCGATGGTGCGAAAGCCCTTCCCCTGCCGCAGGCGCTGGTGCCGCGCTATCCTCTCCTGTCCATCCCTGCCGAAGGGCTCCATGGTGGCAATGTAATAGCGAACTTGGTCGCCGGACTGGCAAATCCGCTCCTCGGCGTATTGACTTTTCCCGCAGCCGCTGCCACCAATCACAAGCTCTCTCACCTAATCCTCCCCGCCCAAATGGGTATAGCTCTCCATGGAAATATCCTCGAAGGTGCTCATGTTCTGATAAACATCCGCAGCCATGTCCAGCAGCGGCATGGCCGCCACCGCGCCGGTTCCCTCGCCCATGCGCATCTCTGCGCAAAGGAAAGGCTTTTTGCCTAAATACTCCAGCGCCATCCGGCCCGCCGGCTCCTTGGATTCGTGGCTGGCCAGCATGGCAATCTCGCTCTCAGGGCAGAGCTTTCGCGCAATCATGGCCCCTACGGAGGAGATAAATCCGTCAATGAGCACGGGCACGCGGTAAATTGCGCCACCGATAAACAGTCCCGCCATAGCTGCAATGTCAAAGCCGCCTACCTTTGCCAGAACGTCCAGCCCATCCTCCGCATCTGGCTGATTTACCCGCAGGCTCTCCTCAATGGCCCAGATTTTCCGCTCCAGCCCCTGGTCTGTCAGCCCTGCGCCGCGGCCCGTCACCTGAGCAGCTGGCTGCTTCAGCAGCACCGCACAGACGGCGCTTCCCGTGGTCGTGTTGCCGATGCCCATCTCTCCGGCGCCGATGAGCCGGTATCCCTCTTCATGCAGGTTTTCCACCGTCTCAATCCCCGCCATAATTGCCGCCTCTGCCTGCTCTCTGGTCATGGCCGGGCCTTTTGTCATATCCCGCGTGCCCCGGGCTGTTTTCATGGCGGGCACGCCCTCTACCTCCGTCATCATGCCCACAACAATTGGGATGACGTCCGCCCCAGCCAGCTGGGCCATGCGGCACAGGCAGGAATCCCCCTTGGTTAGATTTTCCGCTACCAGCGCCGTTATTTCGCTGCCCGTCTGGGTGACCCCCTGGGCCACTACGCCGTTATCCGCGCACATTACCACCGCTGCTTTTTTGGAAAAATCCACCTCCGGGCTGCCAAACAGCCCTGCTGCCTGAATCACTGCCTTCTCCAGCAGGCCCAGGCTGCCCAGCGGTTTTGCAATGCTATCCCACCGCTTCTCCGCCAGCGCCATGGCCGCCCTGTCTAGGGGCGCAATCTCAAAGTTTTTCATCCGCATACCTCTCTGCCATCTCCACAAAACGCTCTGCAAAATTCGGGTTGCTCCGAAAATACAGATGGGGAAAGCCTGCCCACACGTTGTAGCAGGTCTGCACACAATCCCACGCTGCCCCGCCGACCGGCTTGGCGGCGCGGCAGGCATCGCCGCTCTGGTCACTATCCCAATAGTGAAACTCGTGCGCCTTAATGGACTCTCCCTTCCTTAAAAAAACCGTATTCCTCTTTGGAAACACTTCAATATATCCAAACCGGCCTAACCGGCCAGTATTGCGGCAGCTCCCTGGCAGGACGCCCACCATGGGCCAGCCATCCAGCTTTTGAGACAGATAGAGAAAGCCGCCGCACTCTCCTACGATGGGCATGCCAGCTTTCGCCGCAGCCTGGATGCTCCGGCGCATGGCCTCATTGCGGGATAGCGCTTCGGCATATAGCTCCGGGTAGCCGCCTCCCAAATAAAGGCCCGCCGTACCCTGGGGCAGGGCCTTGTCCTCCAAAGGGCTAAAATCGACCAGACGGCACCCGCACTCCTCTAGCAGCGCCAGATTTTCCTCGTAATAGAAGCAGAAAGCCTTGTCCTTTGCCACGGCTATCACGGCCCTCTCCTTCTGGTTCGTTTGCCCGGCCGGTTCTGCCTGAAGGGCCGGGGCTTCCCGGCCTAAAGCCAGAATGCCGTCTATGTCCACATTTTCCTCCACTGCCCGGCCAAGCAGCTCCACCTTTTTTTGCAGATCCTCTACCTCCATGGCAGTGACCAGGCCCAGATGCCTGCTCTCCAGGGCGCATTCCGGCAGCTTGGGCAGTGTCCCATAGACGAAAATGCCGCATTCTTCCTCAATGGCCCGCTTCACCATAGCCCCGGCAGCCTGGGTGCACCCGTTGAGCACGACGCCCTTTATCCGGCTGTCCTTCCGCAGCGCTGCCATGCCCTTCACCACAGCCGCGGCAGACATGGCCATGCCTCGCGGATTCATCACCAGCAGCACTGGCGCCTCTAGTGCCCTCGCCAGATGATAGGCCGACGCCTCCGTGGTGCCTCCAATGCCATCGTAAAAGCCCATGGCTCCCTCGATGACCGAAAACTCCCGGGCCTTCCTGCAAAAAATGCTGCGCGCCTGCTCTTCTGTGGCAAAGAACAGGTCCAAATTTCCGCTCTCGCTGCCGATAATCTGCCGGTGAAACATGGGGTCGATGTAATCCGGCCCGCATTTAAAGGAGGATACGTCTATCCCCCGCCTCTTCAGCGCCATGAGCAGGCCGCAGGTAAAGGTGGTCTTTCCGGAGCCGCTGGCAGGCGCCCCAATCACCACCCGGCTATGCACGGCCAAGCTCCCCGCTGAGAATCCAGATGGGGTTTTCCGCCCGCATCATATGATATCTGCCCCGCTGCTCCGAGCGGCTGACGGCCACCTGGGTCACCTGAAAGCTGCCATATTGGCCCAGAACCCGGGCCGCTTCCCCCAGCGTCTCTACGGCTATGGCCGTGACTGCGACCCGCGCCCCAGGGTTCCTGGCGGCCACCTCTGCCACGATGGCCTCCAAATTCCCCTTGCTGCCGCCGATGAATACCACATCCGGCCTGGGCAGGCCTCTCAGCGCCTCCGGCGCCATGCCCTCTATGCAGGTGACGTTATGGACGCCAAACCTTTCTATGTTGCTGCGAATCAGCCCGCAGGCCTCCTCCTCTGTCTCGATGGCGTATACGCGGCTGCAAAGCCTCCCCATTTCAATGGAGACAGATCCCGTCCCCGCGCCTACGTCCCAGGCCACGTCCCCCTGCGCCAGCTTCAGCTTGGCCAGCAGGACGCTTCGCACCTCTTGCTTGGTCATGGGCGTTTTCCCTCTCAGGAAGAGGCCGTCCTCCAGCCCGGTGGCTGCCCACCCCTCCTGAGCGGCGTCGTTATCCACAATCACGGCGCTCAGCTTGTCGAAGCTCTGTTCCATCAGGCGGTCAGCCCTGTCCGCAGTAATGCGTTCCGCAGCGTAGGAGAGCATCTCTCCTACAGTGACGTTCACGTGCCCCAGGCCCGCCTCCGTCAAATCCCGGCAGATGGTCATGGGGGTAATCTCCCCCCCGGTCAGGAAAAAGCACTCCCTGTTCCTCGACACCTGAGCCACCACGTCTACCTCCCGCCCGTGTCCGCTCAAGAGCCGCATATTCTGCCACGGCCTTTTCAGCCTTGCGCAGAAATACTGGACTGTGGTCACGCCGCAGACCGTCTCCACCGGGTATGGCTCCAGCAGAGCATATAGGTTTTTTGCCCCGCTGTAAAATCCCACATCCCCGCTGAAGGCCACGCAGATGTGCCTGGCCATACTCTTCATTTCAATGGCGTCGGCAATGGCCTGGGGCGCAACGGCGGCGATTCTGTCCCGGGTGCAGCCCTCCGGCAGCCCCTCCAGCATCCGCGCCGCGCCGATGATGACATCCGCATCCAAGAGAGCCTCCCGGCCCTCCGCCGTGAGAGTATCCGGGTTCCCCATTCCAATGCCCACCAGCGTAATCCTCATGCCATCTCCTCCAAACGGGCCAGGGCCTCCTCCAGCGTCATGCCATCCTTCTCCTCTGGCCGCTCAATTAAAATCACCTCTGCCCCCAGCTCTCTGGCAGCCTCCAGCTTCTCTTCCATGCCGCCCTCGGGCCCGCTGTCCTTGGTGACCAGAATGCGAATCTGAAACTGCCGCATCAGCGCCACATTCAGCTCCCTGGAAAAGGGCCCCTGCATGGCGATAATGTGAGAAACCTCATAGCCCAGGCCGCAGCACCTGCCTACTGAGCCCACCACTGGCAAAATTCTGGGGTAAAGCCGTTCTCTATAGTCCTTCACTGTGGCAAATATGTCCAACTCCTTGCTTCCCGTGGTCAGCAGCACATTGCCCTCCCGCTGCTGCAACAGAGCCGCCGCTTCCCCCGCGCTGTTTACCACGGTCACACCCTGTCGCTCCGCCCTTCTGCGGACGATGCGCAGATAGTGCGCCCCGGCCTGCTCTGCCGCTGCCCGGATGTTGGTCGTGGCCTCCCTGGCATAGGGGTGCGTTGCATCAGCCACAATGTCAATTTTCTTCTTCTTCATCAGCTGAACCATCTGGGCGCAGTCCATTCTGCCAGCCACCACCTGCCCGGCATCGGCCAGCTCCCTGCCGTAGCCCGTTGCTACCGATACCGTCACGCAATACCGGTCCTCCAGCCGCTCTGCCAGCAGCCTGCCCTCTGTGGTTCCCGAAAAAATCAGCAGATTTTTCATCTTTTTTTCCCGTAGCCCCGGTCCGTCACCATCCTGCCTCCTACGGCTCTCGTGTCCGATGAGCCGATAAACACGGTGGTAAACATGTCCACCTGGGTATCCGCCAGGGCTGACAATGTGGTCAAGGCGCTTTCCTGCCCCGGCCGCCCAATGTTTTTCACA
>DBGCIZ010000159.1:0-5336 GCA_048355355.1 Christensenellaceae bacterium
CCTCCGGCCTGGCGGCCGTCGTAGCCGCATTGTCTAAATAAATCAACCTTTCCATAGCTTGCATCTCCTAAAAAATATGATAAACGCCGCCCGGCTCACAGGGCACAGCCCTGGGCTCCGCCGCATTTTTTGCTCTCCTCTACCAGAGTGCTCAGGAAAATATTGTCCACCGTCTCGTTTAAGCTGTCGTTTATCCGCTGCCAGACGTATTTGGTCACGCAGCTATCCGCCCCGCTGCACTGGCCCATCTCTACGATGCCCGGGCAGTTTACCGGCCGCAGGTCTCCTTCCAAGGCCCGCAGAATATCTCCTACGGAAATCTTGTCCAGCTCCTTGGCAGGCAGATAGCCCCCCTGGGCGCCCCGCACGCTCTTCACCAGCCCTGCCTTCTTCAGCTTAGACATGAGCTGCTCCAGATAGCTCTCCGAAAGGGACTGCCTCTGGGCGATGCTGCTGATGGAGACGGCCTCATTATCGCAATGCATGGCCAAATCAATCATAGCCCGCAGCCCGTAGCGGCCCTTCGTAGACAGTTTCACCCTTCTCACCCCTTTCTCTAAATCCCATCGTTTTACTCAGATATTATAATAATACCCTTCCGCGTCCTTGTCAATCATAATGTTCACTATTTTAGTGGGAATTATAAAAAATTTTTTACGCCTGCTTCTCCCTGCTCTACGCATTGTATTCGCCGTCCCTTTGTGCTACACTGTTGCTGACATCAATAGGAGGTGACGAATACTATGAAAAAATTTCTATCTGTCGCTTTGATTCAAATGAAGGTCGTTGCAGACGATGCCGCCGCCAATTTCGCGCTGGCAGACCAACTCATCGGTCAGGCTCTGGCGGAACGGCCCGCCCAGATTGCCCTGCTGCCGGAGTGCATGGATATTGGCTGGGGCAACCCTAAGGCCCGCCAGTTGGCCCAGCCAATCCCCGGCAAGCACACGCAGGCTCTGGCGGAAATCGCAAAAAAGCACGATATCTGGCTGGTTGCCGGTGTGACGGAGCAGGATGGCACCCATACTTATAACAGTGCCGTCATGATTTCCAACGCTGGCCAGCTCATCTCCAAGCATCGGAAAATCAACGTCTGTTATGACGTTACAGACGTTTACGATATCGGTAACACGCTCTCCGCCGTGGATACCCCCTTCGGCCGCATCGGAATCGATATCTGCGCGGATAACTTTTTATCCAACCTGGCCATTGGCCATACCCTTGCCCGCATGGGCGCCCAGGTAATTCTCTCGCCTACCTCCTGGGCCGTCTCCCCCGACCATGATAATACAAAAACTCCCTATGGCGACGATTGGACCGTTCCCTATGGCGAGCTTTCCCGGCTTTACGATATCTCCATTGCCGGAGTCAGCAACGTGGGGCCCGTGACCTGCGGCAGCCGCACAGGCTGGAGTTCCATCGGCAATTCCATGGCCTATGGGCCCGGCGGGCAGCTGCTGGCGACTCTGCCCTTTGGGGAGGACGCCCAGTGCACTGCCGTGATAGACCTGCCTGTCCGCCCCTCCTCCGTCCATGGCACGCTCACGCCGGAGCACCTCCGCCAGCGGGGTTACCGGGGTATTTAACAGTCTATTCGGCTCCCTGCCGGCCACTTCTGGCTATCGCAGGGAGTTTCGTTTTTTTCTTTCATTCTTTGATATATATTTTGTTTTTTTCAAATCAAACATGACTTGCATTTTTCTCCCTCACGTGCTATGCTTGACCTTGGCCATAAGGTCAAAATCAATGTTTAGGAGAATCAATGAAATGAGAAAAGTATCTGTTGTTTTCCTTGCCCTGCTTTTGGTAGCAGTGTTCGCCTTTGTCGGCTGCGCGCCTGCTAGCAACGGCCCTTCCGGCGCCTACACGCTGAAGGAAATCACCGTCGCCGGCCAGACTATGACTGTGGATCAGATGCAGACCCTGATGGAGTCAGACTCCTCCTACGCCAGCATGGCGAATATTTTGGACGTAAGCCTGAATTTCTCTGGCGATAAGGTTTCCATCTCTGGCATGGGCCTGAGCGGAGAAGCTGACTACACGCTGGATGGTACCACCCTGACCATCGTCGAGGGCTCTACCACCCTTCCCTGCACCTACGAGAACGACCAGATTACCATGGAGCAAGCTGGCGTTTCTATGGTATTTGGCAAATAACCGATACGCCTCGGGCTCGCTGCTAGCCGGCGGGCCTTTTTTTGTTCCTTGCCCCGGCATTGCTTATTCTGGCGCTTTCCCTTTGCTTGATGTTTGCCGGCTGCGCGCCCAGCTCCGGCGGTCTTAATGGCACCTATCCTCTCCAGGGAGTTCCGCTGCTGGCCAGGCCAATCAGATTCTCCTTGAGCAGTCTATTTTTCGCCAAATAAACGGAAAAGGCCCTTCTGGAAGGAGGGCCTTTCGTTATCTTTTCTGATGTATCCATGCCTCTATCGTCGCGCCGATGTCCTCATTGATACAGATGGACTGCGCCGCTATTTCCCGCGGGCAACCAGCCTGCCCCAGGTTGACGCAGACGTACTGCGCCTTGGGGTTCTCTGCCGTCATCTGCCAGAATGGGTATTTTATCACACCCGGCGTGTTCCCTCCAACCCCCAGCTCCAGAAAGAGCACGGCCATGCCCCGGTGCCTGCGGAGAAAATCCTCATACCGATGATAGGCCGCATACCAGCCCTCATCCTGAACAAAGGTATCATCGCTGCGCAGATTGACGGTCATGGGCTTGCCGCAGACCGGGCAGCGGGGAATCAGCTCTGTAGGGATTTCCATGTCCCGCTGCTCTGCCATCATGCGGCGGACGGACGCCTCGTTATCATAGGTCCTTTGATGGCAGGGCTCGCTGCACTGAAACAGGCCATAATCCCCCTGAGTATAAAAGAGCCTGTGCCGGTCGATGCCTGCCAGCTGAAACTGATGGTCCACATTGGTGGTCAGAACAAAGTAGTCCTTCCCCTCCAGCAGGGCCAGCAAGCTGCGGTAAACCTGGTTTTCCAGCTGGTCATACCGATTCCAGTAAATATGCCTGCTCCACCAGGCCCAGTATTCCTCCAGCGTATCAAAGGGGTAAAATCCGCCGGAATACATGTCCTCAATGCCGTATTTCTCGGCAAAATCCCCAAAGTGCTCCTGAAACCGGGCTCCTCCGTAGGTCAGCCCGGCAGAGGTAGAGAGCCCCGCCCCTGCGCCCACCAGGATGGCATCCGCCTTCTCTATGGCCTTCCAGGCGGCCTGGGCGCTATCCCAAGAGCTTTTCGTAAATCTCTCTGTCCAAGTCCTTGAACACATTAAAAACCACCTTCATTTCCCGTTCCTTTAAAAAGTCTCTTACCGTCCTTACTGCAATTTCCGCGGCCCGCTGGTTGGGGAAGTGAAATTCCCCTGTGGAAATGCAGCAGAAGGCCACGCTCTCCAGCCCCTTCTCCTCCGCCAGATCCAGGCAGGCCCGGTAGCAGGAGGCCAGCTGCGCCTCATGCTGCTTTGTCAGCTTGGCGTTGACAATGGGCCCCACTGTGTGGAGCACATATTTGCTTGGCAGATTAAAGGCAGGCGTCAGCTTGGCGCCGCCCGTGGGCTCCTCGTGGCCCTGCCGCTCCATCAGCTCTGCGCAGGCCAGCCGCAGCTGAATGCCCGCGTAGGTATGGATGACGTTATCGATGCAGCCGTGGCAGGGGACAAAGCAGCCCAGCATGGCGCTGTTTGCCGCGTTGACAATGGCGTCTACTCCCAGCGTGGTAATATCCCCCTGCCAGAGGTAGAGGCCCGGCTCCACGGGCGTCATGCCGGAAAGCTCCGTCACGCCCTTGCGGGCCGTCTCCTCCTGCAAATAGGCATCCTGCACCGCCAAAAATTCCTGGTTAACCGGTCTGGGCGGCCTTACGTTCATCAGGGAGCGGAGCAGCCTCCGCTGGCTCTCTCCGTCTCGAGGCGCCTCCATTCCCTCATATTGCGGCGCTTCTGCCAGCAGCTCCCGGATGAGAAACAGCCGCCGTTCTGTCTGGGTCATTTCTCCGCCTCCTGAAAAGAGCCGTAAAAGCAGGTGTGCTCCAGGGGAAACCGCTTGCCGCTCATTTTCGGGTTTGGCGTGAAGTCCTCCGCTGGGTAGCCGATATACAGCATGCACACCGGCTCAAATGTCTCGGGAAGCTGGAGCATGCTTTTTGCCTTATCCTCGTCAAAATAGCTAATCCAAACCGTGCCCAGGCCGATGCTGGCCGCCTCCAGCATCATATGGGTGGCCACAATGGTGGCGTCTGTGGCGCCGCTGCTCTTTCCGCTCTGGGGATGCTGCCAGCAGGCTGTCCTGTCGTAGCAGACAAACAGCACCAACGGCGCGCCGTAGTAGTAGACGTTTTGCCCATGGGCCCTGTCGTCGCATTCGCTGGCTAAATCCGCGTATTTTTTGTCGTATCCAAAGGTGCAGAATTGGCGCACCTTATCCAGCTGCTCTGCCGTGTTGAGCACCAGCACCCTCTGGGGCTGGGCGTTGACCGCCGTGGGGGCCCATCGTCCCGCCTCCAAAATCTTCTCCAGCTTTTCCTGCTCCACGGGTCTCTGGCTGAATTTGCGAACCGTGACCCGCATTTTGGAAATATCCATAAAATCCATAGTCTAAAAACCTCTTTTCTCAATAGCTCTCTCCGGGCAGGCTACATAGCAGTTGCCGCAGTGAATACAGTGCTCCTGCTGAATGACGGCGGGGATGGCGCTGACATCCACGCAGCTCTGGGGACATTTTTCCCTGCAAAGCCCGCATCCAGTGCATTTCTCTGTGACAAAATAGCCATGCTCTCTTTTTTGGGCCTGGCCCAGTGTAAAGCTGGCCCGCTCAATTGGCAGCTGCCGCAGGTCGAACCACTCTCCCTCGCCCTCGTAAATCTGAAATACAGTCAGCGCCGCACGGGACTCCTCCGTTGGGTAAATCCGGTTCATATAGGGATTTTTCTCAAAGAGCCTGGGCAGGCGCCCCGGCCCAAGCTCTCTGATTTTCCCCTGAAGGGACACCGCCACGCAGGACATGGTGTCCTCCCCCTTCATGCCGGTTAAGGCAACCCAGCCGCCTCTCGTCAGCCTGTCGTAAAAGGCCTTTCCCTTTGCCGTAAGGAAGTAGAGGCTGTCCTCGTCTGCATCCATCATGTCGATAGCGCAGGTGACGGGCCGGCCCGCCTCGTCCACCGTGGCGACCACGGTGGAATGTATTTCGTTTACAATATAGTGTAGATAATCCCTTGTTTCCATGCTTCCTTCTCCTTCACCTTGCCCCCTTCAGCAGAGGGGACAGCTTTTTATAGACCAACATGGTGACAACGCTGATAATCAGTCCCTTCAGCAAATTGAAGGGG
>DBGCIZ010000160.1:0-38217 GCA_048355355.1 Christensenellaceae bacterium
AAGCCTGCCATTGTGGAGACTGGCGCCAAGGTTATGGTTCCCCTGTTTATCAGCCAGGGAGATAGAATCAGGATTGACACCAGAACCGGCGAATATATGGAACGGGCCTAACAGAGATAGCGAGCCCCGCCTTGGCGGGGCTTCTCGAAAGGTTCATTCTGCGGGGAATTTTACAATTTTAAAAAATTGTTGTTGAAATCTTTGCAGGAAGGTAGTATAATAGCTGTTGTAGATGGGGGTATGGCTCAGTTGGTAGAGCGGTTGCTTCGCATGTAACAGGTCAGCGGTTCGAATCCGCTTATCTCCACCACCTGTTGAGGGATTTCGGATGAAATCCCTCAACGTGAGAAAAGGGGGCTTAGCTCAGCTGGGAGAGCGCTTGCTTCACACGCAAGAGGTCGCTGGTTCGAGCCCAGTAGTTCCCACCATGTCGGGACGAGTTTCCACTCGTTCCGATTTTTTGTGAGATAAAACATGTTCCGCATCAAAAGTCCGAGAAGCTTTTTTGCAGGGATGAGAGGATTTTCCCCCGGCTTGGGCGAAATAAAATAGGAACCCTTGAGAGAAGGAGGAGCCCTGCAATGGAGCGGACGACAAAGCAAAGGCTGGGGGAGGCGGCGCGCTTTCTAGCCATCAATCTGGCGGGATGCTATGTGTTTGCCATGGGGGTGCAGATGTTTACGACGCCCTTTCAAATTGCCCCGGGCGGGACAACCGGCTTGGCCACCATCGCCAATTATCTTTGGGGTGTGCCGATCGGTACGACGGCCTTTGTCCTCAATATTCCCCTGCTGATTTTGGCCTGGCGGTATTTATCCCGCAATTTTGCCATTCGAAATCTGGTTTCAATTGTGATTTTTTCCCTGTGTACAGACTTATTGGTGACCTGGATGCCGGTGTATTCCTCCGCGTCTGCCCTGGCGCCTCTGATGGCGGCGCTGTTTGGCGGCATTCTGATGGGGATAGGCAATGCGCTGGTGTATCTGGGCCGGTCTACCACCGGCGGCACGGCCATTATCGGCGCCCTGCTGCAAAAGCGGTTCCCCCAGTTTTCCCTGGGGCGGCTGTTGTCTCTGGCCAATTTGATTGTGGTGGTGGCGTCCATCTTTGCCTTCGGAAATATTGACTCCGCTATTTTCGCCGCTATCTGCATCTATATTTCCGGCATGGTGATGGATAAAATCGTCTATGGCATGAACACCAATCGGCTGATTTTCATCATTTCGGATAAGAGCCGGGAGATTGAAGCCTTGATTTTAGAAAAGCTGCACCGTGGTTGCACGGTCCTCCAAGGGGAAGGCGGTTACCGGCACAGCCAGACGAAGGTAATCTTTTGCGTAGTCAGCAAGGCACAGTTTTACAGGGTTCGCCGCATGGCGCTGAGCGTGGACGAGCATGCTTTTTTGGTAGGCTGCGAGGCGGGAGATGTGCTTGGCAAGGGCTTTAAGCATGTAGACTGAGATGGAAGAGAGCGTAAAGCATGAAAGGAGCCGCCCTGCAAAAAGAGCGGCTCTCAATTTTATTCCTCTGCAATTTCAAAAATCGCCTTGATGACCTCATCGCCCTTTTCGATTTTGGCAAAAATGTCCTCTGCTGCCTCGGCAGTCAGGGGAATGCGGTGGGTAATGATATCGTCAAAGTCCAGGCGGCCCAGCAGCTTCATGGTAAGCTCCGGGTTGGGATAAACCCGGTTGCTGCGGAAAGTTTCCTGCATGGGGCAGGTAATTTTTACGCCTTTAAAGTGGATGTAGCTCCAGTCCACCAGGACGGGCTCGCAACAGGCGCCAATCTGGCCGATGCTGCCGCCGAAGCGGACCACATAGGGCAGAATTCGAATGGTATCCGGCACGCCTGCTGCCTCGATGACGATTTTGCAGCCCTGGCCGTTGGTGAGATCCTCTACGGCGTGAACCACGTTCTGCGCGGTTGGGTCGATGACGGCGTCTGCGCCGTATTTTTTGGAGAGCTCCCGCCTTGCGGCAACAGGCTCTGAGGTGATGATTCTATCGGCACCGTAGATTTTGCAAAGCTGGGTGGCGATCAGACCCAGAGAGCCCTGGCCCAGAATGAGCACGTCGTCTCCAACGGAGACAAGCTGTTTCACCACGTTATGGACGACGCCGACAGGCTCGTAAAGGGAGGCCACGTCGTTGCTCATGCCGTCCGGAACCTTGACGCATTCCGTAGGGGTGGAGATGACGTATTCGCCGAAGCCACCCAGGGCGGCGACGAGCGAAACCCTATCTCCCACCTGGAAGGTGGGGCCCATATGCATCATGTTTTTGGTGGCCGTGCCGTAATGGGTCTGGTGCTGCGGCCCCATTTTTACGATGACGCCCATGCCCTCGTGGCCCATGGTGGTGGGGTAGGGCTTCAGAGGATAGTGGTTTTTGGGGTAGACGTCTGAAAGCTCGTCGGGGATTCTGCCGTCCCAAATGCGGAAATCGTGGGGATACATGAAGCGGATTTGGTGGTCATGGGGCGGATGCTCTGCCCGGACGGTGTTTAAATCTGTCTGATTACAGATAGAGGAGCTGAGCATTTTGACCAGGAATTCCCCCACGCCGGGCTCTGGAAAAGGCCGTTCGACCAGCTCCCAGGGGCCGCCTTTTCCGGTTAAGACAAGCTGCTTAAAGGTGTTTGCCATGTTTGGTTTCCTCCTGCATATTTTTGATTCTACTATTCCATAGCCACGGCCCATTGTAAATTGACAGATAGCGCAGATTGAGAAGAACTGCGCATAGAGCAGAGAATGTACCAAAAAAACCGCCCCCATCTGGGAGCGGCCTGCGGCATACAACCTTATTTGTCAGCGATTTCATAGACGGCTTTGACAACCTCGTCGCCCTTGTCAATTTTGGCGAAGATATCGTTTGTGGCCTCTACGGTCAACGGGATGCGATGGGTAATCATGCTTTCCAAATCCATCATCTGCATCATCCGCATGGTCAAATCATCCATGGGGTTCAGCAGGTTGCGAACAAAGGTGGACTGAATCTGGCAGGTGATTTTGACGCCCTTAAAGTGGATATAGCTCCAGTCTACCAGCACGGGCACACAGCAAGCGCCAATCTGGCCGATGCTGCCGCCAAATTTGACTACGTAGGGAAGAATGCTGGTGGTTTCGGGGACGCCTGCGCACTCGAGAACAACCCGGCAACCCTCGCCATCTGTCAAATCCTCAACGGCGTGGACGATGTTTTCCTTGGTCGGGTCGATAACGGCGTCTGCGCCGAATTTTTTGGAAAGCTCCCGCTTAAAGGCAACGGGCTCTGCCGTAATGATTCTGGTCGCGCCGTAGATTTTTGCCAGCTGCGTCGCCATGAGGCCCAAGCAACCCTGGCCGAGAACCAGAACATCGTCGCCGGGGGTGACAACCTGCCGGACTACATTATGCACGACGTAAACGGGCTCATACAGAGATGCGACTTCGTCGGGCATGTCATCCGGAGCGAGAACGCACTCGCTGGGGTCGGAGATGACGTATTCGCCATAGCCGCCCACAGTGGAAACCAGCGCAACGCGGTCGCCAATTTGGAAGGGGCGGCGCCCCATATTGTGCATATTTTTCGTATCTCCGTGGTGATTTTCTGGCATTGGCCCCATTTTTACGATAATACCCATGCCCTCGTGCCCCATAGTGGTGGGGTAAGGCTCAATGGGAACCCGACGCTTTGGATAGTACTGAGAAAGCTCGTCGGGAATCCGATTATCCCATACGCGCAAATCGTGGGGATTCATAAAATGAGTCTGAAAGTCATGGGGGGGATGCAATGCCTTGATGGTGTTTAAATCAGTCTGGCCGCAAATAGAAGAGCGGAGTACTTTGACTAAAAACTGACCGACGCCAGGCTCTGGGATTGGCTTTTCGACCAATTCCCACGGGCCGCCCTTGCCCATTAAAACGAGTTGCTTAAATGTTTCTGCCATGGTTAAGACCTCCTGTGAATATGTGTGTTGATAGTTTTGAGCAGGGCACATCCCCGCAATCCTATATTTTTATGGAAACCTGATAGTTTCACTATCGCACAGAGCGGAAGGACTGTAAACTAACAATTCCGGTTGTTTTGCGCAAAATCGCACAGATTGGGACATTTGTATAAAAACTTCACTTTTATTTACTATTTAATAGTAGTATACGGCTGTCCTTCAAAAAAAGCAAGAGACATTTGGGAAAAAATGTACCATCAAATGAAAAAGACCCGCTCCCCAGGGAAGCAGGTCTCGAAAGTAAGCTGCGCTTATTTGGCCAGACGGTCGTTGATAGGCTCAAGAGCGTGGTAGGTATCCTCAAAGATTTGCAAAAGCTCCTCATAGACCGCATGGTTTTCCATGTTGGGCTCGTTGGTGGCCTCGATTTTGATAAGCTTCTTGGCCTCCTGGAAGTTGGGGAACAGCCCCACACCCACGGCCGCAATCATGACTGCGCCGAAGCTGGTGGCCTCTTCAACAGTCTGGGGACGGTGGATGGTCATGCCGAACATGTCCGCAAAAATCTGCCGCCAGACAGAGCCCTTGGCTCCGCCGCCAATCATATTCATCTCCTTGCCGAAGGAGCGGAAGTGGCTAATGTCGTTATAAATCAGCTTCATGTTCATGGCCACGCCCTCCAGCACGGCGCGAAGCATATCGCTCTTTTCGTGGTAGCCCCGCAGGCCGATGAAGGCGCCGCGGGCTTTGGTGTTCCACCAGGGAGACCGCTCGCCCATGAGATAGGGCAGATAGAGAACGCCGTTGGCACCCGCAGGGGATTTTTCAATCATCTCGTTGATTTCCTGATAGGAAATAGGCTGGTTGAAGAACTGCTTTCTAGCCCAGTGATAGGAAAGGCCGCCTGCCTGCATGGTGCCTGCCAGCACATATTTGCCGTCTACAGCCAGGGGCTGGAGCTGCAGCCTGCCGTAAGGATCGTAGGTATATTCGTCAATGACGTAGGACAGCCAGGTAGACGTTCCTACGCAGGCGTAGGCATCCCCCGCTTCAATGGCGCCAGCGCCCAGAGCTGCGCAGGGGCCGTCTCCAGCGCCGGCAACTACGGGAGTACCAGCGGCAATGCCCAGCTCAGCCGCGGCCTGGCTGGTCACCTCGCCCACGATAGCAGTGGAGGGCACAATCTTGGGGAATTTATCTCCGTCAATGCCGGAGGCATCCAGCAGCGCAGCGGAAAGCTTCCGCTCCTGCATGTCGTACATCTGGGAGAAGGCTGCGTCCGTATGGTCTGTGGTGAAGTTGCCGGTCATCCGGTAGGCAATGTAGTCCTTAGCGGGCAGGACGACGAAGGTATCCCGGTAAATCTCCGGCTGATGCTCCTTAATCCACATCAGCTTTTCGACGATATAGTTGGCGGAAAGCTGCTGGCCCGTAATCCGGCAGCCCTCAGAGAGCCCGCCGATGCGCTCGGTGAGCAAATCGGCCTCCTTGGTGGCGCGGGAATCCTGCCAGATAATGCTGTTGGTCAGCGGCGTGCCGTTTTTATCCAGGCACAGGCAGCCCATGCTCTGGCCAGAGAAGGCCACGGCCACGACAGATTTGGGGTCGCGCCCCTCCATAATGCGGGAGGTTGTGGAGCAGACGGCGCTCCACCAGTCGTTGGGGTCCTGTTCAGCCCAGGTACCGTGGGAATAATGAGTTTCGTAGGAACAGACGGCGCTGGCCACAAGCTGGCCGTCAGCAGAATACAATGATGCTTTGTTGCCCGACGTACCGAGGTCGTGGGCCAAGATAAGTTTTTCTGACATAGCAATACTCCTAACGTAGTTTTTCTGAAATAAGAGGTTTTCGTTTAGCCTATTATAGCAAATCTCAGTGTGAAGTGCAAAATAAAATCCGGCGCCCGTTGCCGGGCGGACCGGATAAGGGACAGGTTATTTGTTCAGCTCTTCAATGATGCCCACGGTTTTGGCATTGCTCAGGCCAAACCGGGTCACGCCGAGGGCCTTCAGCTCCTCAATCATGGGCAGGCCCTGAACGCCGCCGGCCGCCTTAATCTGGCATTTGTCGCCCACGGCATCCTTGAGGATTTTCACCGCCTCAATGGTGGTTGGGCCAAAGAAGCCAGTGCTGGTCTTGACAAAATCGGCGCCGCCCTCTGCCACGATTTCGGAGGCGATTTTAATCTCCTCGTCTGTCAAGAGAGGCGTATGGATAATGACCTTGAGGATTTTGGAGGTGACGGCGCGGATGGCCTTAATCTCCTTTAAAACCTCGTCATACATGCGGGAGCGGAGCATGGAGATATTCATGAACATATCCAGCTCGCCGCAGCCAATCTCCACCCAGTGCTTCGCCATGGCAACCTTGCACGCTACAGGAGGCTCGCCAATGCCAAGCGCCTCGCCAATGGCGCCGCCTACCAGGGTGTCCGTCCCCTTCAGCTGCTCAATCATGTATTCATTGTAGCAGGAGAGGCCGTAGATGAGATGATAGTGGTATTTTTTCGCATCCTCTACCAGCTTTTTAATATCGTCAAAGGTATCCCGGGGGTTGATGGCAACGGAATCCACCATCCGCGCAAATGCAAGGGCTTTTTCTGTCATGAGAAACACCTCCTGAATGTGTCTGCCCAAGGGCTTATTTGTTCAATTCTTCCATAATGCCGACGGTCTTTGTGTTGCTGAGCCCGAATCTGGTTACGCCGAGGGCCTTCAGCTCCTCAATCATGGGCAGACCCTGAACACCGCCAGCCGCCTTAATCTGGCATTTGCCGCCAATGGCATCCTTGATGATTTTCACTGCCTCAATGGTGGTTGGGCCGTAGAAGCCGGAGCCGGTTTTGACGAAATCGCCGCCACCCTCCACCACGATTTGAGAGGCGATTTTAATCTCCTCGTCCGTCAAGAGGGGCGTATGGATGATGACCTTTAAAATGCTGGGAGCAGCAGCCCGAATAGCCTTGACCTCCTTCAGCACCTCGTCATACATGCCGGAACGGAGCATGGGGATATTCATAAACATATCCAGCTCGCCGCAGCCAATCTCAGTCCAATGCTTGGCCATGGCGACCTTAAATTCGGTAGGCTCTTCGCCAACGCCGGTGGCGTTGCCCACGGCGCCGCCCACCATGGTGTCCGTCCCCTTCAGCTGCTCAATCATGTATTCATTGAAGCAGGCTACGCCGTAAATGAGAAAGTAGTGGTATTTCTTCGCGTCTGCCACAAGCTGCTTGATGTCGTCAAAGGTGTTGCGGGCATTGATGGCAACGGAATCTACCATTCTTGCGAATGCGAGGGCTTTGTCTGTCATAAGTGATACCTCCAAACCTGATATAAAATATAGAAGCCTTCTATCATATAACGTCCTATATCGTCATGTTAGCATGCGAGCCGGCTTTCGTCAATGCTTTTTTGAGGGAAGGGAAAAAATCGAGACTAATTTCACTGGCGGAGTTTTTTCTGAAAATAAGTGAAAAAACAGGGGCGGGAGGGTACATACAGCGGCGTTCCGGCTATTGAATTTACGGATAATACAATGTATAATAAGTTCGTATGTAAGTTGGCATAAGGTGAGCGCGGCCATGCGCGAACGAGATATTTTGATTTACAGGAGGAACCAAGATGCAACCAATTGATAACCTCAGCGTCAATACGATTCGAGTGCTGAGCGCAGAGGCGATTAACAAGTCCAATTCTGGCCACCCGGGTCTGCCTATGGGCGCGGCGCCCTTGGCGTACACCGTCTTTTCCAGGCACCTGCGGAATAACCCCTACGATTTGAAGTGGATCAACAGGGACAGATTCGTCCTTTCGGCAGGGCATGGCTCCATGCTGCTGTATTCCCTGTTCCACCTCTTTGGCTATGGCGTGACCATGGACGATATCAAGTCCTTCCGTCAGTGGGGCTCTAAGACGCCGGGGCACCCGGAATACGGCCATACGCCTGGCGTGGAGACCACCACCGGCCCCCTGGGCATGGGCGTAGCCAACGCAGTTGGCATGGCCATGGCAGAAGCCCATCTGGCAGCGGTGTTTAACAAGCCGGGCTACGATATTATCGACCATTATACCTATGTCGTAACAGGAGACGGCTGCCTGGAGGAAGGCATTTCTGCCGAGGCATCCTCTCTGGCGGGACATCTGAAGCTGGGCAAGCTGATTCTGATTTACGACAGGAACCAGATTACCATTGAGGGAGAGACTGGCCTGGCCTTTACTGAGGACGTCGGCAAGAGATACGAGGCCTATGGCTGGCAGGTGCTCAACGTGGCAGACGGCAACCAGGATTTGGACGCTATCGATAAGGCCATTCAGGAGGCAAAGGCAGAGAAATCCAAGCCCTCTATCATCATCGTCAATACGGCCATTGGCTATGGCTGCCCGCCGGTTCAGGGCTCCAGCAAGTGCCATGGCTCTCCTCTGGGCGCGGAAAACCTGAAAATCCTGAAGGAAAACCTGGGCTTCGATACGGAAAAGGAGTTCTACGTCCCCGAAGAGGTCTATGCAAACTGCAAGGCCATTACGGACAAGAGCGTCACCGCCGAGGCAGAGTGGAAGGTCATGTTCGGCAACTACTGCAAAGAGTATCCCGAGATGGAGAAGCTCTATAACCAGTATATGAGCGAGGTGCCGCAGGATATTTTTGACGATAAATTCTATACCTTTGATAAGCCCATGGCTACCAGACAGTCCTCCGGCGTGGTGCTGAACCGGCTGGCAGAGGTGCTGCCCAGCCTGATTGGCGGCTCTGCAGACCTGGCGCCCTCCAACAACTCCAGGATGAACAGCAGAGAGGACTTCGGGCCGGATAACTACGCAGGCTCCAACATCCATTTCGGCATTCGTGAATTTGCCATGTCGGCCATTGCCAATGGCATGTACCTCCACGGCGGTACGCTGCCCTATGTGGCAACCTTCTTCGTGTTTAGCGACTATTTGAAGCACGGCATCCGGCTTTCTGCCCTCATGGGGGTGCCCACCATCTATGTTCTGACCCACGACAGCATCGGCGTCGGCGAGGACGGCCCCACCCATGAGCCCATTGAGCAGCTGGCAGCGGCCCGGGCCATTCCGGACAGCTACACCTGGCGCCCCGCAGACTCTAAGGAAACGGCGGCGGCCTACCAGTGCGCATTGACCATGCACAAGCCGGCTGTTTTGGCCCTGAGCCGCCAGACCCTGCCTCTCTATGAGGAGACGGGCAAAGAGGCCCTGAAGGGCGCTTACATCCTGAAGGACTGCGCCGGCAAGCCGGAGCTGATTCTCATCGGAACGGGCTCTGAGGTGGAAATCTGCATGAAGGCCTACGAGACCCTGACCGCAGAGGGCATCAAGACGAGAGTGGTCTCCATGCCCTGCATGGAGCTCTTTGACGAGCAGAACGACAACTATAAGGAGCGGATTCTGCCCAGCGACGTCCGGGCGAGGATTGCCGTAGAGGCGGGATGCTCCTTCGGCTGGGAGCGCTATGTGGGCCTGGATGGCGACACCGTCACCATCGACCACTTTGGCGCGTCTGCCCCGGCGGGAACGCTGTTTAAGGAATTTGGCTTTACGGCGGAAAATATTGTGGCAAAGGCCAAAAAGCTTTTGGAAAAATAATCCCATCGCAAGAGAACGCGGCGCAGCTTCGGCGGCGCTGCGTTTTTTTGCGGGGCGGCAGCCCGCGCGAGGCTGCTTGATTTGCGGTTTACAAAAGGTTTACAATTTCAGGCGATACGCAGGTCAGGCAGGATGAAAAATGCCTGTTTCATCGCTAAAACCGCTAATGAAAAAGAAAATAGTAGATGTGAAAAAATTATATTTATTCGAAAAAACGCCGGAAAAAGTTGATAAATATGCAAAAAACACCGGGAAACAGTTATAATTGATACGACTTGTTAAAACTCTATTCACATATGTAGTTTACAATAGGCCTCAAGCGAACGGTTCGTGGATAACGGCAAAAGCCGTTAAATAATATTTTTTTGGAGGAATTCAAAATGAAAAAAATCGCACTGGTTATCGCTGTACTGGTAGCTATGGTGGCTATGGTTGCCTGCGGTAGTGAGACGACGGAGACTGCATCTCCCTCCACCTCTGCGGCAGCTTCGGTAGAGCCTTCTGCGGACGCTTCTACGGCGCCTTCTGACGATGCAGATGCTTCTACGGCACCTTCTGACGATGCAGACGCTTCTGCAAGCGCAGCTGCTTCTGACGACGCAGGCGCCTCTGCAAGCGCAGCTGCTTCCGACGATGCAGGCGCTTCCGCAAGCGCAGCTGCATAAGAAGCTGGAAAAGGGCAAAACAGAGCGCGGCAGACGCTGCGCTCATTTTTTTTTGTCTTGAGAGAGGACTGCTCGGCAGAAAAAAGGCGCTCCGTCAATCGGGAGCGCCCACACAATGGAGGAAAATTAGAAAAAGTATTACTCTTTATAAATGATTAACTTTTCTATCTCTATATTATACGCAAAAGCGTCGAAATGATATAGGATTCGTGTAAACTGTTTGTAACTTAATAAGAACAACCTGTAACATAACCGTATCAAAGGAGGCGTTGCATTTGCCGCCCCAGGTTGCTATAATAGCGAAGGAACGCAAAATAGGCGGAAAAACAGACGAGGTAAGCAGAATGTCGCACTTTGATTTTGACGTAGTAGTAAAAATTGGCTCCATGGCGTTGATTCGCAAGGAGGACAACGATTTAGATTACAATATTTTTTCCCGTTTGGCCCACGATTTGAAGCCGGGCTACATTCTGGTCAGCTCCGGCGCAGCCGAAATTGGAAGAATTGACTATATGAAACGCAACGGCACAGAGCTGAAGGGGGACATGGAGGAGATTAAGATTGACTACGCCGCCCAGGGGCAGGCCATCCTGATGGAGACCTACCGCAGGTTTATCGACCCCAGGTACTCCGTGCGGCAGATCCTGGTGGAGCACAGCCATTTTAATGACCATGAAAAATCGGAGCATATCAGAAAGTTTTTCTACCGGTGCGCCAACCAGAACGCCATCCCCATTGTGAACTACAACGACCCGGTCTCGAACGAGGAGACCAGAAAGCTGGAAATCGTCTCCCTGCGGGACAAGGACAGGGAGGTAGTAGAGTGCGTGGATAACGACGAGACGGCCGCTGTCATCACCCAGTTGGTGCGGGCGGAGAAGCTGGTCATGCTGACCACTACGGACGGCATCTATGCAGACCCGAAGGACCCGACGACGCTGATTGAGGAGGTAGTGGGGCACGACGCAGACGATATTAACAAAAAAATCGACGCGCTGATGGAGTACTGCCAGGGCGCCTCCAGAGAGGGCGCCAACGGCGCCAGAGCAAAGCTGACCTTTGCCAGAAAGCCCCTGGAGCATGGGGCCACGGTTATTATCGCAGGCGCGCAGCACAGGCTGGCCGACATTCTGGCGGGGAAGGTCAAATGCACGACTTTGAAAATTGAGGATACCAGGCTATGAATAAAAAAGCAATGATTGCTATGCTGCTGATGCTGGCGGCAATTATCGTCGTCTTTGCAGTGCTCTATTTTGTCTATCAGGATACGTCGTTTATTCTTTACGCCCTGCTGGCAATCGGCGTATTGAATGTGGTAAACGGCGTGATTGCCGTAAAATCCGGCATGAAGAGCCCGGGCGTGATTTTTCTGGCGGGAGGCATTGCGCTGACCGTATTCATGCTGCTGGCCATCTTTGTATTGCGATAGAAAGGAAGGAACAGAGACATGCTGAAGCATATTCCCAATATGTTACCCCCTGAGCTGGTGAAGCTGATGATGGAGATGGGGCAGGGAGACGAGCTGCTGCTGGCGGAGGCCAACTTCCCCACGGGCAGCTATGGACCCAAGGAGGCCGGAATCGTGCGCATGGACGGCGCCGGCATGGCGGAGACGCTGGCCGCGGTTTTGCAGCTATTTCCCCTGGACGAAAGGGACCAGAAGCCCTGCACGGTTTGCAAGGCGGATGACGACGCGCCTGAGCCGGCAATCTGGCAGGCCATGGCGGAGGCGGTAGCGCAAAGCGAGGAAGCCCGCAAAAATGACCAGGGCTTCGACAGGCTGGAGCGATATTCCTTTTACAAACGGTGCGGCGACGTATGCTGCATGGTCATCACGGGAGAGCAGACTCCCCATAGCAGCATTATTCTAAAAAAAGGCGCCGTCTGAGCGGCGAAGCTACGAAAAAAAGGCGACAGGAGGCTCCCCGTCGCCTTATTTTTTTGCCCTTAAGCCGCAAAGTTCCAATGCCTGCGCGAAGCTGGAGAAGTAGTTGGCGTGGCCTTAGCGCTATACCTGCCGCCACTTTGGCGGTATTGCGAAAAGGTCATGGCGTTGCGCTGGTGGGCGATGGCTGCAATGTCCCTCAAAAATGCAGAGAGAAGGGCTGTTTTCCCGTTGGTTAGAGCCCATGCCGCTGCCTCCCTTAACAATTGATTTTATCCCAAAGGTTATACTGGTCCACATTGCGGATGGCGGCCAGAATATTTTTCTTGGCATTGGGATTGAGCTGAAGCAGATGGCGAAGCAGCTCCCCCATCTCTGCCCGCTTGGTCTCTCCATTGACGGGGCAGGGATTTTTGGAGATGGGCAGCTCCAGCCGGTTGGCCGCGCCGATGATGTGCTTTTCGCTCAGGAGAATAAAGGGGCGGATGAGGGTGATGTCGCTGCGGGTCAGATAGGTTTTGGGCGAAAAGGTGTTGATTTTCGATTCATAGACCAGGCTCATGAGCAGCGTCTCCATCAAATCCTCCGCATGATGGCCGAAGGCCGCCTTGTTGCAGCCCTCCCGCTTGGCCGCCTTGTAAAAGGCGCCCTTTCGCAACATAGCGCACAGGGCGCAGGGGTTTTTTTCGTTCCGCACGTCAAAGATGATAGAGCCGATTTCTGTTTTTTCCACAAAATAGGGGATGCCTAAGGGCTCAATAAAGGACCGCAGGGTCTGAGTATCAAAGCCATCGTAGCCCAAATCCACGGTAATCGCAACCAGCTGATAATCCAGCTTTCTGTATTTTTGAAACAAATGCAGGGCGTAAAGCAACAGCATGGAATCCTTCCCGCCAGAGACGCCTACGGCAATCCGGTCGCCATTTTGAATCATGCCGAATTCCTCTACGGCCTGGCGCATATGGCCCAGCACCTGCTTAAGATAATAGTTTTTGTTCATCGCATTCACCTCGCCTCTATGAGTATACCGGCTTTTGGCCCGTTTGGCAATGCGGCAGAAAAAAGAAACAGGGCCCTGGCCGAAGCCAGCGCCCTGCTCCATAGGCTGATATTTATTTATAGAGGGGGCCGAAATTCTGGCAAGCTCTATAGTCTGCGCCCTCCAGGTCGGCAGTGCCGAAGGCAGCCCAAGCGGAAGGGCGGAAGATGCGGGATGCGTCTACGTTATGCATCGATACGGGAATCCGCAGCATGGATGCCATGGTAATCAAATCTGCGCCGATATGGCCGTAGCAGAATGCGCCGTGGTTGGCGCCCCAGTTTGCCATGACGCTATACACATCGGTAAAGGGGCCCTTGCCCGTCAGAATGGGGGCAAACCAGGTGGTAGGCCAGGTGGGGTCGGTCCGCTGGTCTAAGGTGCGGTGAACCTCCGGGTCCAGCTGGCAGGTGTAGCCCTCGGCAAGCTGAAGCACCGGGCCCAAGCCCTTGATGAAATTGAGGCGGGCCATGGTGACAGGCATACCGCCGCGGGTACCCATCTTAAAGTGAGAGCTGAAGCCGCCGCCGCGGAAATACTGCCGGTCTGCGGGGCACCAGTCTGTGGCGGCCAGGCAGGCTTTGGCATCCGCCTCGGACATTTCGTAGAAGGGGCGAATAATGGGGGTGCCTTCCCCGTCGATGACGGCGCCGGTGCCATCCAATGCGGCAGCGCCGGAGTTGATGAGGTGGATGATGCCGTTCTTCGCGTAGCCCTCCAGCTCCTGGCCCGTAACCCGCTTGACAGCCTCTGGGCTCCAATAGGTGCGGACGTCGGCAAAAATGCCGGGCGTACCGGTGAGCAGATGCTCCAGCAGCATGGTCATGGCGTTGAGCGTGTCGTTCTCTGTGGCGACGACGAAGGACTCCCGCAGGCCGTTCCAGTCGAACTGGCTGTTGAGCATGGCCTCGAGGAAGTCGAAGTTGGGCATGAAGTCCGTCCACTGCCGCTGGCCCTGGATGCCGGCGACGATAGCGTTATGGCCGCAGCTTTCTTCGATGTAGCCCATCTCGGCCAGCTTGGGGTTGCCAATCATCAGGTCGCGGACGATGAGCATGGCCTTGACGACAAATTTCCACTGCGCATCCTTTTCCTCCCGGGTGAACTTGATTTCGTCGGCGTTTTTGTCGAAGCCCTCGGGGCAGTTTTCCTTCGTCCAACGGAGGGCCCGCTCAAACTCCTCGTGGTCGTAAATGCCCAGGTTGACGCGGCGCATAATTTCAGACTCGTCTACAGATTCCGAACGGATGCCAAAGTATTCCTGCATCAAATCGTGATTCAGAATAGAGCCGGCAATGCCCATGCACATAGAGCCAATTTGCAGATAGCTGTTGGCCCGCATGCACTTGACGGCAATGCCTGCCTTGACAAAGCGGAGAATTTTTTCCTTTACGTCCTCGGGGATAGAGGAATCCGTTGCGTCCTGGACGTCGTGGCCATAGATGGCGAAGGCGGGAAGGCCCTTTTGCGCGTGGGCAGCCAACACGGCAGCCAGATACACTGCGCCGGGGCGCTCTGTTCCGTTAAAGCCCCAGACCGCCTTAATGGTGGTGGGGTCAAAATCCATGGTCTCCGTGCCGTAGCACCAGCAGGGGGAGACAGTCAGCGTGACGCCAACGCCCTCCCGCTCAAACTTTTCCTGGCAGCGAGCCGCCTCGGCCACGCCGCCAATGGTGGAATCGGCGATAACCACCTCTACGGGCTGGCCGTTGGGGTATTTCAGATTTTCCCGGATGAGGGCGGCGGCAGCGTTGGCCATGCCCATGGTCTGGCCCTCCAGGCTCTCCCGGATGCCCTGCCGGCGGCCATCGATTGCGGGACGGATTCCTACCTTGGGAAGTGAAATGTGATTGCGGTTCATGGTAACAACCTCCTTAACATATTGATGAGCGTTTGATAAAAGCTAGTTTTAATGCCTGTCCAATTTGCCATTTGCCGAAACGTTTCGACGAAATTATTTTATCACCACCATCTGCCTGTGTCAATGGATTTTTTCCATAAATTGCGGGCAATTTCAGCGCATTCGGAAGGAAAATCTGCGCCAGGGCGCTTGGCCGAAAATATCCTATTTTTATAGTTAAATTGATATTTCTTGCAGGAACCCACATATATTAATAGCGACACATGTTTATTTTACAAAATTATGGGAAGAGTTATAGATAACATCAATATAAAAGGAGTAAATGAAATGTTTCACCTGTTTTCAAACTGTCTGGGCATTGACCTTGGCACGGTTCAGACGACGATATATCAATGGGGAAAGGGAGTCGTAGTCAGCGAGCCCTCTGTGGTGGCGGTGAACGACGCCACAGGGCAGGTGGTGGCAGCCGGCCGGGAGGCGGGGCGCATGCTGGGCAGGACACCTTCGGGCATTACGGCCGTCCGTCCCTTGCGGGACGGGGTCATTGCGGATTTTTCCAACACGCAGCACATGCTGAAATATTTTATCAGAAAGGGGAGCGCGCCCAGCGTCTTTCGAGGTGCGAATGTGGTGATTGCCGTGCCCACGGCCATAACGGAGGTGGAGCGCCGCGCCGTAGAGGAGGCGGCCCGACAGGCAGGGGCCCGGGGGATTTACCTCATCGACCAGCCGCTGGCGGCTGCCCTGGGAGCAGATTTGGATATTACCCAGCCCCGCGGCAGGATGGTGGTGGACATTGGCGGCGGAACCACGGAGGTGGCGGTGGTCTCCCTGGGGGGGACGGCGGTCAGGCAGTCCGTGAAAATCGGCGGCAATACCTTTGACCGGGATATTGCGGACTATGTAAGAAGAAAATACAATATTTTTATCGGGGAGACCACGGCAGAGCAGATTAAAATTCAAATTGGCAGCGTCTTTGGCGGCGGGGAGCAGATGACCGTTAAAGGGCGGAGCCTGCTTTCGGGACTGCCGGCAGGAGTGCAGGTCGAGGCGGACGAGGTTTGCGCTGTGATGAAATCCGGCGTTGACAGAATGGTGGACGCCGTTCGCCAGACGCTGGAAAATACGCCGCCGGAGCTGGCGGCAGATATTGCGGTGGACGGCATTCTCATGACGGGGGGAACCTCCCAGCTGCGGGGGCTGGATAAGCTGATTTCCGCAGCGACGGGCATTGCCGCTGCCGTGACGGAATCGCCAACGTGGGACGTGGCAAAGGGAGCCGGAAAGATGGCGGAAAAGATGTTTAAGGAGCGGCGCGGCCTGCCCAGAGAGGAAGAGCGGGAGTATGGCCTGGCCCAGAGCGAATAGCACGAAAAACAGGGAAGCCGGCAGCAAATGCCGGCTTTTTCATCTTTAAGAATCTGTAAACATTAGTCATAATAATGTAAAACACTTGGAAAGTGAATTGGAGATATGCTATAATAACATCTACGCAGACAACGCGTGAAATTGTGCGAAAAGAGGTATTGGGATGTCTTTTTGGAGGAACCGTCCCCTAATTATCACGATTGTTCTCATATTAATCCTGATTTTGCTGCTGTTTTTGACATCCGGCAGGGCGGCGGACGGCGCCACCAGCGTAATCGGCAGGCTCATTGCCCCAGTGCAGGACGGGATGTATAGCGCGGGAGAGGAGATATCCTCCTTTTTCCAGCGGGTTTTTGCCTCCGGCGATTTGGCGGAGGAAAATGCCCAGCTGCGGGAGGAAATTGCCAGCCTGGAGGGCCAGTTGCGGGACTATAACGAGGTCGTTGCGGAAAACCAGCGCCTTTCTGAGCTGCTTAACATGTGGGATACCGTTTCGGATTACGAGGTGGTGACGGCGAAGGTAATTGGAAAGACGCCTGGCCAGTGGTTTACGGAGTTCACGATTAATGTAGGCTCAGACGACGGCATTGAGAAGGACATGATTGTCCTGACGGCGGACGGTCTCATGGGCAGGGTCGTCTCGGTCACCAATACCTATAGCCGCGTATCCTCCTTCCTGGATGAAACCAGCGGCGTTCCCTGCCTGATTGAGCGGACCAGGGACAATGGCATTGTGATGGCCACGGGCAATGAGGATAATGAGGAGGAGATGCTCCAGGTCAGCTATCTGCGCATGGATGCGGACGTAGTGCCGGGGGATACGGTCATTACCTCCGGGGTCGGGGGGATTTTCCCCAAGGGCTACGTCATTGGCACGGTGACAGAGGTAGGCACGGAGTCTGGTACGGAAAAGACCGTGTATCTGCAAAGCGCCGTGGATTTTGAGCATGTGGAAGAGGTCATGGTGGTTTGCCATGTGTTTGAGGAGACCGAGTAGATGAGATATGTGGTTTTGTTTGTCATGGCGATGCTTTCGGTTATCCTGCAATGCAGCGTGTTTACCACGATGCCGCTCTTTGGCGTGCAGCTGGATTTGGTTTTGCTGCTAATGGCCGGGCTGATTATGGCGGAAAAAACCATGACGCCCCTTTACTATTTTGTGCTATGCGCGCTTTATATGGACGTTTTATTCGCCGAGGCAATCGGCTATTATACGCTGCCTTACGCAGTGGCGGGGTTGTTTGTCTATTTGGTGGCCCGCCGGGTAGGCAGCCAGTTTAAGCTGTGGCTGGCGCCCCTGCTGACGGGGCTGGCCTGGATTGTGAAGGAGCTTGTGGGCGCGTTTATTGCCGCATGCTTTGGCTATCGGTTTGACTTTTTGAGCATTTTGCTATCCAACACGCTGCTGGGCGCGCTCATTATGGCGGCGCTGGGCTTTTTGGTCTATCTTCTGATGAGAAAGCTCTGCTCTGCCAACTTTATGCGCCCGCGGACAGCCGTGTTTGCAGACGAACGAAAGCTTTAAGGGGAGAGGCATGGTTAAGGAAAAGGGACGCTATATTACAATTGCATGCCTGATGCTGGGAATGTTTCTCGTGCTGATTATCCAGCTCTATTCCCTCTGCACAAGCGGGCAGGAGGAGACGGCCGGCAGCACGTCCTCCAGCAGCCAGCGCACCGTCTCTACCACCGGCGCGAGGGGCTCGATTTTAGATGCCAACGGCGTGCTTCTGGCCTATGATGTCAGCAGCTATAACGTAACGTTTTATAAGGACCCGGCAAACAACGCCTCCAGCGACCGGGCCAAATATACGCAGATTATCCGGGACACCATTGAGCTGGTGGAGGCCAATGGGGGCACCACCATCAATACTTTTATGATTTACCGGCAAGACGACGGCACCTTTACCTACGATTTGAGCGAGGATTTGACGGAGGCCGACCGGGAGGAGCGCATTGCCAGCTGGCGGGAAAACATGCAGATATCGGATTCCTCCGAGACGCCGGAGGAGGTCTATAACGAACTGCGGCTGAAGTACAGGATCCCGGAGGAGGTGGAGTACGAGGAGGCGGTGAAGATTCTTTCTATCTGGCAGGAATCTCAGCTGATGACCTACCGCTCCTATATCCCCGTGACCATTGCGTATAACGTGGATTTCAACACGGTGGCAGAGATTCAGAGCAGGGCCTATGAGCTGACCGGCATGGATATTGAGGAGAGCAGCACCCGAGTCTATCCCCAGCAGGATACGGCCTCCCACGTGATTGGCTATCTGGGGCGCATCACCACAGACGACGAGGTGACGGAATACGTAGACGAAAAGGGCTATTCGCCCGACGATTCCGTCGGCAAGGTGGGCATCGAGGCCTCGATGGAGGATTACCTGACCGGCTCCAGCGCGGAAAGACAGGGCGAAAAGACCGTAGAGCTGGACTATAGCGGCTCGATTGTCTCAGAGGATGTGACCAAGGCGGCAGAAAAGGGCGACAACGTCATCCTGAACCTGGATTTGGAGCTGCAGCAGGTGGTGGAAGAGGCGCTGGCAGATAATATTGCCCAGGGCAGAGCCCAACAGCAGCTGGACTACGAGGCGAATAAGGAGGAGTTTGACGAGCTTCTGGCAAACCGCTCCAACAAGGAAATCAACTGGCTGAAGTCTGGGGCTGCCATCGTTATGGATGTAGATACAGGGGACGTGCTGGCCCTGGCCAGCTACCCCACCTATGATTTGAACCTGTTTACCGGCGGCATTTCCGACGAGGATTATCAGGCGCTGGTGGAGGATGATGCAAACCCGCTCTTTAACAACGCCATTGCATCTCGGGCTGCGCCGGGCTCTGTATTTAAGATGATTACGGCCACGGCGGGGCTGATGGAGGGCGCCATAACCCTGGATACCGTCATAGACGACCAGGGCCCCTATATGGAGCACGACATCGTCCAGGAGGGCGCCAGAGCGCCGGAGTGCTGGACCAGCTATCCCAGCAGACATGCCGGCGGCCAGACCGTCGTAGAGGCGATTAGAAACAGCTGCAACTACTTCTTCTACGAGGTAGCCTACCGGCTGGGCATTGACAAAATCAACGAGTGGGCCGATAACTTTGGCGTCACCTCTCTTACCGGCATTGAGCTGCCGGGGGAGGTTGCCGGCTTTGTGGGCAGCCAAGAGGCTCTTTACGACAATACAAAGCCCCTGAGCGAGCAGAAGACCTATCGGGCCCAGCTGGTGTTTAACGCAGTGAAGGATTTGCTGGTGGAATACGGTCAGGAGCGACAGGTGGAATATACCGAGGAGCAACTGGATGCTGCCGCCCAGCGCATTATTGAGGTGGCAGGAGAGGGCGATCTGAGCCAGCTGGGTGAGCCTATCCGCCGGATTCTCAGCGACGAGCTGGACATTCCTGAGCAGATTTCAAGAACCAGAGGCTGGTATGCGGAAATCGTAGACGTAGTCAGAGAGCTGATTTGGACGGATGTTGACACGCTGACCACAGGCATCGGCTCTGAGCCGACTCAGCTGACCCCCATTGCCGTGTGCCGGTACATCTGCGCGCTGGTTAACGGCGGCAAGGTGCTGGAGCCACACTTGGTTGACAGGATTGTCGATGCTAACGGCGAGGTCGTAAAAGAGGTGGAGCCGGTGGTGGTCAACGAGCTGAACATTCCCCAGGAATATGTGGATGCCATCATGGAAGGCATGAGCCAGGTGGTCTCCGACGAGGCAGGCGGCACGGCAGGGTCCTACTTCCGGGATTTTGAGTATAGCGACCAGATTGCCGGCAAGACGGGCACGGCCCCTGTTTCCACTATCAGTATTGAGGATAACGTCTGGCTGGCAATCGTAGCGCCGAGAGAGGACCCGGAGATTGCCCTGGTGGTCTATCTGCCCAACGGCCTTTCTACCAATGTCAACGCATACCCGACGGCTATCGCCATCCTGGAATACTATTTTGCCAATATGTATCAGGGTGATGCGGAGGGAGACGGCGAAACTACGCCGGAAGAGACCACAGGGCCGACGGAGGGCACGATTATGGATATGCCGGCAGAGGATGCTGGCGCTACGAGCGAGGCAGACCCCAGCGTGACCCTTGCCCCGGTGGACGGCACAACAGATGGAGCGACCCAGTCCACAGAGCCTATAAGCAGCCAGCCACCCGACGATGGCGGCTCCGATGCGACGCCTACGCCGCAGGCCAGCGATAGTAGCACTCCGGCGCCGACGCGAACGCCGAGCCCGGTGGATATCACCTATCTGGAATGAAAAAAGCCATGGGCAGCTGGCCCATGGTTTTTTTCTGCGCGAAGTGCTATTCCCCGAGAAGGGCAGCCTCCACCGTTTCAAAGCCAATGCGCGCAATGGTCTGGGCGAAGCGCTCGCCAGGCTGGCCATTATCCCGATAGAAGAAGAGGGCGCGCTCCAGAACGGCAAGGGCTTCCTCTCTGGAGGCAAAAATCTTCCGAAGGGGAATGCCGTGAGAGATGTGCTTCCCCCATCTGCCGCCAATGTAGATTTTGTAGCCAGTGAGCCCGCCAGTTACGGCGCCGAAGGGACATTTCCCGGCGCAGAGGCCGCAGTTGAGGCATTTTTCCCGGTCGATCGCCAACTTGCCATCCTTGAGAAGGGCAGCCTGGACGGGGCAGAGCTTTTCAATGGCGCATTTCTTGCAGCCACGGCAGGCAGCCTCGTCAAAACCGGGGACCAGCTGGCCGATGATGCCAACGTCGTTCAAATTGGGCTTGACGCAGTTGTTAGGGCAGCCGCCCACTGCGATTTTAAACTTGTGGGGCAGCTTTACGTCCCCATAGCCCTTGTAGAACCTTTGGTGAATTTCCTCCGAGAGGGAGAAGGCGTCGATGAGGCCATAGCGGCAGGTCGTCCCCTTGCAGCAGACCACCGGCCTGACCTTGGCCCCGGTGCCGCCGGTCTCCAGCCCGGCCTGCCCGATAAAGGCCCGAAAGGCCTCAATGTTCTCGTAAGGGACGCCAGGGATTTCAATGGTCATGCGTCCCGTCATGGTGACGGTGCCGTTTCCGAAGCGCTCCGCTGCCTCGGAAATACATCTCGCCTGCTCCGCCGTAATTTTACCGTTCGTGGTGATAATGCGGGCAGAAAAACAGTCCGTGCCCCGGTTTCTTAAAAAGCCCAGGCCCTTGACCCTCTTTTCGTCCTCTGCGCCTACCTTTAAATCTGCCATGTCATAAACCCTTCTTTCCTGAATTTTCAATCGTTGTTTACATTATAGCACTCCTATGATATATTTAAAAATATAATTATCTTATAAGATTGATAGGTAAAACCAATATGGATATCAGGCATCTGCGGATTTTTTTAGACGTAATCGAGACGGGCAGGATGAGCGGCGCGGCCCGCAAGAACTATATCTCTCAGCCTACTGTGAGCCAGGTAGTGCGGGAACTGGAGGAGTATTACGGCGTCCGGCTCTTTGAGCGCCTGGCCAAAAAGCTGTTTCTGACCCCGGCGGGGCAGGAGCTGGCCACCCGGGCCAGAATCGTAGTCAGCCAGTTTGACGCCATGGATAAAAGCATGCGGGAGGAGCAGGGCAGGCAGCAGCTTCGCCTGGGGGCCACCAGGACGGTGGGCTATGCCATTCTGCCCGGGCTGGTGAACGACCTGCGCGCCAGGGGAATAGACGTGTTTGCCTATATGGATAACACCAGCGTTATGGAGAGGAAGCTGCTGCTTTCTGAGCTGGATGCGGCCCTGGTAGAGGGGACGGTGAAGAGCCAGGAGCTTATCGTGCGGCCGGTGATGGCGGATAGGCTGGTCATGGTCTGCGGCAGGAGGCATCCCTTTTACGGCAGGGAGACAGTCCACGCCCAGGAGCTGAAGGGCATGGAATTTGCCATGCGGGAGCAGGGCAGCGGCACGCGGGAGCTGTTTGAGGCCTTTTTGGAGCGAAGAGGCATTGGCGTCAAGGCATGCTGCGAGGCAGGGGGATCCGACCTGGTGAAGCGGGCCGTGGTGGAAAATGGATATCTGGCGGTGATTTCCGAGCGGCTTATCGAGGAGGGGGACGACCTGTGCCTTTGGGAGCACGGGGAATGGGGCAGGTATTTTTCTCTGATTTATCATAAGGATAAGTATGTAGACCAAAACATGGAGGCTCTGCTGCAATGGGCGGAGAGCTGGCAGGAGCAGGCCCCGGAGCGGCGGAGCAGGGGCAGGCTGCTGGGTTAAAAGGAGGGAAGCGCATGGAGCTGGAATGGATGAAGGGGGAGTTCACCGTCTGCAAGCTGGAAAATCCGGCCCAGGTGGACTGGACAGAGGAGGTTTTATTTTTGGGCAAGACAGACCGGGAGCTTTCCCTGGTATGCAGGCCCCAGGCAGCGCCCGTGAACTGCCTGGCCAGAGAGGATGGCTGGATGGCCTTCCGCGTGGCGGGCGCCCTGGACTTTAGCCTGGTAGGCATCCTGGCCGAGCTGGCCAGCCTGATGGCCCGGGCGGGCATTGGCATCTTCGCCCTATCTACCTATGATACGGATTATATTTTGCTGAAAAAGGAAAATGCCCAGCGGGCAGGGGCTCTGCTGGAGCGGGCGGGGCACCGGTTTTTGTGAATAAAAAAGCAGGGCCCCATGGGGCGCCCTGCAAGGGAGCTAGCTCTCCTTAATCTCCAAAATCTGCTTGGGACATGCCCGGACGCAGAGGCCGCAGGCCGTGCATTTAGAGGGCGGCGCATCGTCGTTCTTTACAATGACGCCAAAGGGACATACCTCGGCGCACTTGCCGCACTGGGTGCAGAGCTTTTTGTTAATCATATACACGCCCTTAGCATTTTGGGTAATGGCGCCGCTTTCGCATACCTTGGCGCATTTGCCGCACTGAGGACATACCTGCACCTTGGGCACGCCGGCCTTGCCCTCCAAAATATGGATGCAGGATTTGTCTGGATTAAACTGTTTATAGAATCCCTCCGAGCACGCGACAACGCAGGCGAGACATGCGGCGCATCCGTTCTTATCGGTCACTGTCAATTTTCTCATAGGATTTCCCCCTGAATCATGATACTTACTCGCACTTCTGTGAAAGTATACGCTAGGGTCATTATAACGTTTCTCGAGGGGCATGTCAATCATGAGAACTATTTCTAAGGAAGAACAGGGGCGATTCTTTTCAAAATAGGGCTCCGTGGGAAAAGAGACAGCCGGGAGGGTGCTTCCCTCTACGCGACAGGGGGAAGCGCTGCATGGGAATTTTGCGGTTAGACAGATATTGATACTTTAAAAATCATATCTTTTACGGTAAAATAAAGTAAGAAAGAAAGCAAACACGGGGGTTTTTTTATGAAAAAAGGTTTGGCAGCGGCATTGCTTGTGCTGCTGATTTTGGCGGCATCGCTGGCAGTGGCAGGCGCAGCGTCGGCGCCGGAGGGGGCTATCCCCATAGACGTAGGCAATTTTAACGATTACGACAGCGGCGGAGACTGGGACAGCGGCTCCAGCTGGGACGATTCCGGCTGGGATTCCTCCTACGATTCCGGCAGCTCCGGCGTTTTTTTCCTGATAGGGGATAGCTCTATCGCCCTGATTGTGGTGGTTGTGGTCGCCATTATTCTCTTCGCCGTCTTTGGGAAGAAGAAGGGTTCCGGCAACAGGCAGCAGGGTGGGCCCCAGCAGGTGCAGGACAACACCAGCGTCATTTACGCAGCAATTTCCGCAGTAGACCCCAATTTCAGCACGGAGAAGTTCCTGGGCTGGGCGAAGGAGGTATTCATTACCTTGCAGCAGGCCTGGATGGAGCGAAACTGGAGCAAGGTTCGCCCCTTTGAAAAGGAGGAGCTCTTTCAGCAGCATCAGGCCCAGCTGGACGAATATGTCCGCCTGGGGAGGATTAACGTCATCGAGCGGATTAACATCAACCAGGCCTTTTTGCAGAAATACAGACGGGATGCGGAGTACGAGTATCTGACCGTGTATTTGCAGGTGCGCATGGTGGACTATATTAAGGACGAAAATACGGGCAAAGTGCTGAAGGGCGACCCGGCCAAGGATTGCTATTTGCAGTATCTCTATACGTTCATGAGAAAATTCGGCGTCAAGACAGACCCGGCCAACAGCAACCAAAGCACGGTGGCCTGCCCCCACTGCGGCGCGCCTGTGCAGATTACCAGCGCGGGACAGTGCGAATACTGCGGCTTTATCGTCACCACAGGGGAGTACGACTGGGTGCTGTCTGACATTACCGGCGTAAGGCCCGGCATGCGGATTGACAATTCCGGCGTAGACATTGCCGGCGGCGACGGGCAGCAATAGGCTGGCATAGCAGAGGAAGCATAGAAAGGAAGCAAACACAATGGGATTGATTAAGGCGGCCCTTGGGGCCATTGGCGGAACCCTGGCGGACCAGTGGAAGGAGTATATTTACTGCGATTCCATGAGCGCTGACGTGCTGGTGCAGAAGGGCGAGGTCAAAATTATGGACAGAAGCTCCAACACCAGGCGAAACGACAACATCATTTCGGACGGCAGCAAAATCGCCGTCAACGAGGGCCAGTTTATGATGATTGTGGAGAATGGCAAGGTGGTGGATTTCTCCGCAGAGCCCGGCGCATTTACCTACCGGACGGGCACAGAGCCCTCCATGCTGGACAACGGCTGGAAGGGCCTGAAGGAGAGCTTTAAGATGGTGGGCAAGCGGTTTACCTACGGCGGCCAGCCGGAGAATGACCAGCGGGTCTACTATGTGAACATCAAGGAAATTATGGATAACAAGGTGGGCGTGGGGGACGTTCCCTTCCGGGATAGCGAGTTCGGCTTCACCATGATGCTGAAGGGCTACGGGACCTACTCCTACCGGATTACCAACCCGATTATGTTTTACACCAACGTCTGCGCCAACGTGAAGGACCGCTTTTTGCGCAGCGAAATTGATGGCCAGCTGAAAACTGAGGTGCAGCACAATTTGCAGCCAGCCCTGGGCAAAATCGCCCTGAAGGGCATTCCCTACGACCAGCTGCCCCTGTTTACCAACGAAATCGCCGAGGAGCTCAACCAGGAGCTAACAGCAGAGTGGGTTGAGAAGCGGGGAATTTCCGTCGTATCCGTGGCGCTGGCATCCATCACGCCGGATGAGGAAAGCGCCAAGAAGATTGCGGAGTTCCAGGAATCCCGGGTGTATACCAATGCCACCATGATGGGGGCCCGCCTGGGGACAGCCCAGGCGACGGCTATGGAAAAGGCGGCAGCCAACGACGCCGGGGCCATGACGGGCTTCTTAGGCATGGGCTTTGCCCAGCAGGCTGGGGGCATGAACGCCACCTCTCTATACCAGATGGGGCAAGGGCAGGGCGGCCCGGGGCAGCCAGAGCCGCCTAAGAGTGCGGCGGAGGGCTGGAGCTGTCCCACCTGCGGCAAGGCAGGCAACACGGGAAAATTCTGCTCGGAATGCGGCGCAAAGCGGCCGGAGGAGGGCTGGACCTGCCCCACCTGCGGCAAGGTAAACCAGGGCAAGTTCTGCCCGGAGTGCGGGACGAAGCGGCCGGCAGGGGCGCCGGTCTACCAGTGCGACAAGTGCGGCTGGAAGCCGGAGGACCCGGCTCATCCGCCGAAATTCTGCCCGGAGTGTGGCGACCCGTTTACCGAAGAGGATAAAAAATAGGGCAAGGCGGCCAGGGCATGGCCGCTTTTGCATAAAAATGCAAAAGGCCGGGGAAACACCGGGAAAAATTGCATTTTGGCCAAAGAGCCATTGCGCCGCGGTCTGGCCATGCGCTATAATAACAAAAAAGGGCCATCATATTTCCATTGGAATATTGCAATAGAAAAAAGGAGGAAGCTATGAAAGTATCGTATAACGAGGCAACAGCCATGAACTGCTCCTCTCTGGAGGAGGATCTCCGGCTCTGTGAGGAGGCGGGCTTTGACTATATTGAGATTCGGGGGGACATGCTGCTGGATTATCTGGCGCATCACTCCGTCAAAGAGCTGGCGGCATTTTTCCGCAACAGCAGGCTTCAGCCCCATGCCATGAACGCGCTCTACACCTATCGGGATATGTTTCACCCCACCAGGGCGGATAAGGAGCGGGATAGGCAGCTGATGGCGTATTTCCTGACGGTCTGCCGCGTGGCGGAGCAGATTGGCAGCCACTATTTCATCTCTTTGCCGGAATATATTGACGATGCAGACGACATTTATATGCCCCACGACCCGCGGACAGTGCCCTTCCCGGATTCGCCGGAAAAGGTCATGGACGACAGCATCCGCATTTTAACCCGCCTTTCGGACATTGGGGCGGATTTCGGCGTCAACGTCAGCTGGGAGCCAGTGGGCAGCTGCGGCTGCGGCGTCCGCACGGCAGGCCACGCCTGGGAGATTGTGCAGGCGGTTGGCAGGGACAATATCGGCGTCACGGTAGACAGCTTCAACCTGTTTATGAACGGGAAGAACAACGACTTTTCCGACATTGCTAAAATCCCCAAGGAAAAGCTCTATACGGTTCACGTGAACAACTGCGACGATGTTGGCCTGGACGTTTTGGATCATAGCAACAGGAAGTTCGTCAACGGCGGCGCCATTGACATTGAGGGATATCTGCGGACTGTGGCCTCTACAGGCTACGACGGCATGGTCTCTATTGAGACCTTCCGGGAGGAATACTGGGAGATGCAGCCGCGGGATGTAATTTTTGAGGCGTACCGGACCACCAAGGAGCTGGTGGACAAAATCGAAGCTGAAAGAGCCTAATCGCCTGAGGCAAGCCGGAGAGGAAAAGCCCCTCCGGTTTTTTGATGCGAATTTTTGCGATAAAAACACAATAGTATCTAAAAGGTGATTATAGCATAATAAAGTGCTTACTTTACAATAAGTCTCTATAGCTATATGATAACCCTGTAAGCGGGAAACGCAAGGATAAATAAAAATCGGAGGTAATAGAACATGAAAATTGCAGTGGTTGGTGCAAACGGAAAAGCGGGCAGACTGATTGTGAAGGAGGCCTTGGAGAGAGGCATGGACGTGACCGCGGTGGTGCGGGGAGAGAATGGGACAGAGGCGAGGACCGCCATCCAGAAGGATTTATTTCAGCTGACTGCCGCAGACCTGGCGGGCTTTGACGTAGTGGTGGATGCCTTTGGCGCATGGACGCCAGAGACACTGCCCCAGCACAGCACCTCTCTCAGGCATTTGTGCGACCTGCTCAGCGGGAGAGAGACGCGGCTGCTGGTAGTGGGCGGCGCGGGAAGCCTTTACGTCAACGGGGAGCATACGGCCCAGGTTATGGACGGGGCGGACTTCCCCGATGCCTTCAAGCCTCTGGCCGCCAACATGGGCAAAGCGCTGGAGGAGCTGAGAGAGCGGGAGGATGTCCGCTGGACCTACATCAGCCCGGCGGCAGATTTTCAGGCAGAGGGCGCAAGAACGGGCAAATACATTCTGGGCGGCGAGGAGCTGACCTTGAATGCCAGGGGAGAAAGCGTCATCAGCTATGCAGATTATGCCATCGCCCTGGTAGACGAGGCGGAGAAGGGCAACCATATCCGGCAGAGAATTTCCGTAGTCGCAGAATAGGAAAAGCGGCAGCAGGCTACCCCGGCAGTGGGGCAGCCTGCTTTTTTTGATAAGGCGAAAAAGGGTCAAAAACCGGGAAAGCAGGAAGAATTTTAGCGAACGATTGAAAAAATATGGGCCGTAAAATATACATAGGCCCTATTTTGTGGTATTATTAAAAAAAGGTTTTTCTGTTTAACTAAAAAATTTTTTAGGAGGTGCTTATGAACAGTCAAGTATTAGAGGTCGCCCGCCGGATTAAGGAGCTAAGGGAGATTGTCGAAATGACGGTCGAGCAGGTCGCAGAAGAGCTGAATCTTTCGGCAGATGAGTACAGCAAATACGAAAACGGAGAGCTGGATATTCCGATTAGTGTCATATATGGCGTCGCAAACGTCCTGGGCGTCGATTCCACAGTCCTGCTGACAGGAGAGTCCCCCAGAATGAATTCCTACACGATTACCAGAAAGGGGAAGGGAATTTCCATCGAGCGGTATAAGGAATACAGCTTTTCTTCCCTGGCCTACAACTTTATCGGCAGGGATATGGATCCTATGATTGTGGATTTGCTGCCAAAGGATAGACCGCCGGAGCTGGTGAAGCACAGGGGGCAGGAGTTTAACTACGTGCTGGAGGGCAAGGTCACGGTGATTATCGACGGCCATAAGCACGTCCTGAACCAGGGTGACTCCATTTATTTCGACCCGTCCGTCCCCCATGGCCAGATGGCGGAATTCGGTCCGGCCAGGTTTCTGACCATTATCAACGAATAATATTTTTTCGATAAAGGAGATTCTTGCGATGATAGAGCGGTTTTTGCCTCGTATCGAGTTTGACTCATACGAGGATTTTAAACAGAATTACAAGGTGAACATTCCGGAAAACTTTAACTTTGCCTACGACGTCATGGACGAATGGGTGAAGGAGGCGCCGGACCGGGCGGCCCTTTACTGGTGCAACGAGGAGGGAAACGACACTATCTATACCTTCGCCGACATCAAGCGGCTGAGCGACAAGACGGCCAACGTACTGAAGGGCTTGGGCATCCGGAAGGGGGACCCGGTCATGCTGATTTTGATGCAACGGGCAGAGTGCTGGACTACCATGCTAGCCCTGCAAAAAATCGGGGCGATTATCATCCCCGTGACCTACCTGCTGACGCCGAAGGACATTGTATACCGCTGCAACGAGGCGGAGATTAAGGCGATTGTGGCTGTAGACATGCCTGAGGTGCTGAAGCACATCCAGGGGGCCATTGGCCAGTGCACCACAGTGGAGCACGTCTGCATCGTGGGAGACCAGATTCCCGATGGCTGCATGGACTTCCGCAAGGCGATTGCAGAGGCGTCGGAAAAATGGGAGCGGCCTACGGGGGACCAGGCCACCAAAAATGAGGACCCCATGCTCATCTATTTTTCCAGCGGCACCACAGGTATGCCCAAGATGATTTTGCACAACTTTACCCATCCCCTGGGCCAGATTACCACGGCGAAATACTGGCAGCAGGTGGGCGAGGGAGATTTGCATCTGGTGGCGGCGGATTCTGGCTGGGCAAAGTTTGGCTGGGGCAAGATTTACGGCCAGTGGATTGCCGGCGCTACCATTGTGGCCTACGATACGGTGAAATTTAATCCGCACAACATGCTGGAGACGATTCAGCGGCTGAAGTTGACCTCCTTCTGCGCGCCGCCGACGGTCTACCGGTTCTTGATTAAAGAGGATTTGACGAAATACGATTTGTCTTCCATCAAGCATTGCACCATTGCCGGTGAGCCGCTGAACCCGGAGGTATATTACGAATGGAAGCGGCTGACCGGGCTTTCCCTGGTGGAGGGTTTTGGCCAGAGCGAGTCCTCCGTGCTGCTGGCGAACTTCCCCTGGTTCCCCATCAAGCCGGGAAGCACGGGCAAGCCCTCGCCTCTCTATGATATTGACATTGTGGACGAAAATGGGGAGCCCTGCGAGGATGGCATCGTGGGCCGCATCGTGGTGAAAAATACGGACAAGAGCTTCCCGGTCGGCCTGTTTCAGGAGTATTACCGCGCGCCGGAGGCCAACGCCAGAGCCTGGCATGACGGCACCTACGACACGGGAGATACAGCCTGGCGGGATGCGGACGGCTATTACTGGTTCGTAGGCAGAAGCGACGATGTGATTAAGTGCAGCGGATACAGAATCGGACCCTTTGAGGTGGAAAACGCCCTGATGTCCCACCCAAGCGTGCTGGAGTGCGCCGTGACGGCGGCGCCAGACCCGGTGCGCGGCCAGGTGGTTAAGGCGACGATTGTGCTGGCGAGAGGGTACACTGCCTCGGAGGAGCTGAAGAAGGAGATTCAGAACCACGTCAAGCAGGTGACCGCGCCCTATAAATATCCGAGAATTGTGGAATTTGTTGAGGAGCTGCCCAAGACCACCAGCGGAAAAATCCGCCGGGTGGAGATTCGGGAGAAGGACCATCAAAAATAAATTTCGTAAAAAAGGCCTCTGCCAGGTGCAGGGGCTTTTTCTTTTAAAAAATACTTGACCTTGCCCTTAGGGGAGGGGGTATCCTGAGCATAGGGATGCGCATTCAAAAAAACGGAAAGGAGAAGGCACATGCTCACCATCGGAGAATTCTCCAGAATCTGCATGGTCACCGCCAAGACCCTGCGCTACTACGACGCCATCGGCCTGGTGAAGCCGGTGGCCCTGGGGCAGGAAAATGGCTACCGCTATTATGAGGAGGGGCAGCTGGCAAGAATGCTGGAAATCCAGCGGCTCAAGGCCTATGGTTTTTCCCTGGAGGAGATCCAGGCCCTGCTGGACGGAGGCCGGGCGGCCCTGCTGCAGGCGCTGCGGAGCCGGGCGGCGGAGCAGACCCAGGAGCTGGAGGCCAGGGCAGCGCTGCTGGCCAGAATCCAGCGGGATATCGCCAATTTAGAGAAAGGAATGGAGCTTATGAGAGAAGGAACAATAGACGTACAAATCAAAGAGATGGAGGACAGGCAGGTCTTGAGCCTGCGGGAGAGAATCCCCATTGCGGCCTTTGACGGCCTTTACGGCAGGCTGATGGAGCTGGCCAGCCAGGAGGGCGTGGAGATACACGGCTATCCCATTGCCGTATACCACTGCGAGGCCTTTGACCCAGAGAATACGGACGTGGAGCTCTGCCTGGAGACAGAGGCAAAGACGCCTCACACCAGGGTGCTCCCGGGTGGGCTGGCCGCAGTGGGCGTCCATTTTGGAAGCTATAGCCGGCTGAGCGAGACCTATGGCCAGATAGCTTGCTGGATTGGAGAAAACGGCTACCGCATTGCTGGGGCGCCCTATGAGCAATACAGAAACTCGCCGCATCAGGTTCCAGATAGTCAGCTGGTGACGGAGATTTACTTTCCAGTGGCAAGGGCATAGGGGAAACCGCATTCCATAACTCGGGGAGGGAGCGCAAAGGGGCGCTCCCTTTTCTGCTCTCAGCCGTCCTCCTGCGCCGCCTCCACCAGGCCCTGGTATGCCCAGGTTTTGCCCAAATCAGAGGAGGTGAACTTGCCGCGAACGGGGCTTTTTGCAGGATAGTCGCTATCTGCGCCCTCGTCTACATAGAGGACCAGCTGGCCATCCTCCCAGCAGGGCGCCTGAAACTGGGTCAGATAGGGAACCAGCTCCTGCTCCATAGCCAGAGGAATGGGGGCCCAGGTTGCGCCGCCGTCCTCCGTCCGGTAAAGGGCAGTCTCCGCACCTTCTACATAGTGGTATGTGATAAAGCCAATATCCGGCTGGACGAAGCTGGTGCCGCAGAGCAGGGTTGTGCGGGGGCCGCTCCCCACCTGCTCCCAGGTTGCGCCGCCATCGTGGGTGGCGAAGATGGTTTGGGCCTCGCTGGACATGGTCTTGTCAGACCCGACGACGGCATAGCCGTCAGAAACGGTGGGGAAAGAGCAGTAGCGCACGCGGACGAAGCTGCTGTAGCCATTGGTAAACAGCTGGCTGACCACGCTGGTAGACCAGGTTTTGCCCATATCCTCGGAATAGACGCAGCGGAGGTCGTTGTCTCCGCCGCCATAGAGAATGGCCGTTTTTTCCGGCGTGATGACATAGCTGCCCTCTTGAAGCTGGTTGGTGGTCAAATGGCCGCCGTCGGCATAGTAGTTGACCTGGCTGAGATTGAGAGGCACCTGGGCCCAGGTTGCGCCGGCGTCGTAGGAGACGAATAGAGAGCCATCCTGGATTTTATAGGTGTACTGGCCAGCTGACGGCGGTTGCTCCTCCCGATATTGGGCGTATTCCTCGTCCCGCTCTGCCTGACCGCTGGCATGATAGCGCTCCATGTCGTAAGCGCTGCGGGTGGTGATGTCCTGGGCGGTCAGAGTGCGGGCAGATTCGTCGTAGGCCAGCCAAACCACCCATTGGACGAGAATACCGTCCTCTTGAGGCAGGGTCATGACAGAGCGAAAGGGAAGGCTATCGTCATGGCGCTGGACGGTAAAGGTCAGGTCAACGCGCTGCAGCGATTCCATAGGCGCGTTTTTCATCCCAGAGGAAGAGGCCAGGGATTCCTGCGGATAGTCGAGAAATTCTGCGGATTGGATGGTATAGCCGTCAATCCTGTCCTGCGGCGCCAGGGCGAACTGCTGAAACTGGGCCAGATATCCCTCCAGCCAGAGGATGGCCCCTTCCTCCGCTGTTTCAGGCGATGCGGCATCCTCCTCCAGTTGGAGGGAATAGCCGGCGGGCTCCCGCTCCAGCGAGATGGCTGACTGGCGGATAAAGTAGTAGGCAAGAAACAGCAAGACTGCCCCAAGAAGGCACAGGCCTGCTATCAATAGGGCGGTTTTCTTCCTTTTAGAAGTGTTCATCGGTCTCTCCCCCATCATAGTGATGCATTTATTATACACGCAGGGGAACGAGAAAAGTGTTATTAGATTGTAAAATCTGGTTGCGCAGAGGTGCGCGCTGTGCTATGATAGGAAAAAACAGAGAGGAGAGAATCAATCGAATGCGCAATTTTTCTTGCTGACAACAGAGGCATGGCTGGCTGCCAGAGTGTGGAGGGCTTGCTGTGCGTGAAAGCGGGAAGGTTGCAACATCATTGATTCATGGGAATACATCTCTTTGCCGCGCCATAGGCGGGGCAGAGGGCCAGTAGAAGCTGCGGCCTTGCCCGTGGCTTTTGTTTTTGTCTGGAGGTGTGGAAACCATGTCTATGATTAATGTGTCGGGCCTGACCTTTTGCTATGAAGGCGGCTACGACAATATTTTTGAAAATGTATCCTTTCAGATGGATACGGACTGGCGGCTGGGCCTGGTTGGGCGAAACGGGCGGGGAAAGACGACTCTGCTCCGGCTGCTCATGGGCTGGGAGGAATATCGGGGAACCATAGACGCCAGCGTGGATTTTACCTATTTCCCCTATCCGGTAGAGGAGGAAGACGCCTTGGCCTACGATATCGCAATGGCGGCCTGCGGCGATGCCCAGGATTGGCAGCTTATGCGGGAGCTGAATTTGCTGCGGCTGGATTTAGCGGCGCTGTATCGTCCCTTCTCTACGCTGAGCAATGGGGAGCGGACCAAGCTTTTGCTGGCGGCTCAGTTTCTGCGGGAGGATGGCTTTCCCCTCATCGACGAGCCGACCAACCATTTGGACGCCGATGCAAGGGAGGCGGTGGCCAGCTATCTGCAGGGGAAGCGGGGCTTCCTCCTGGTCTCCCACGACAGGGCCTTTCTGGACCGATGCGTGGACCATATTGTGGCCATCAATAAATGCGGCATAGAAATCCAACGGGGGAACTTCTCCTCCTGGATGGAGAATAAGGAGGCCAGGGACCGGCTGGAGCAGGAGCAAAACAGCCGCCTGAAGGGAGAGGTTCGCCGGCTGCGGCAGGCTGCGCGGCAGACGGCGGACTGGTCCCGCCAGGTGGAGCAGACCAAAAAAGGGGCCCGAAACGGCGACAGCAAGCCGGATAGGGGCTATATTGGCCATAAATCCGCCAAGATGATGAAGCGGGCCAAGGCCCTGGAGCATAGGCAGGCCCAGGCCATAGAGGAAAAATCCCGCCTGCTGAAAAACAGGGAGGAGGCGGAGAGCCTGAAGCTCTCCCCGCTGGCCTACCATAAGGCGCAGCTGGCGCGGCTCCTTGATGTTGCCGTTTTTTACGAGGGGAGGCCCGCCTGCGAGGAAGTCACCCTGGAAGTACGGGCGGGGGAGAGAATTTGGCTCAAGGGGCCAAACGGCGCGGGAAAATCCACCATGCTCAAGGTTTTGCTGGGGCAGCCGCTGGAGTATACGGGCACGCTGGAGAAGGGTTCGGGGCTGAAAATTTCCTATGTCGCCCAGGATACCTCATTTTTGCGGGGAAGCCTGCGGGATTTCGCTGCAGAGGCAGGGGTGGACGAAAGCCTGATGAAAGCAATTTTGAGGAAACTGGATTTTCAAAGGACCCAGCTGGCTCAGGATATGGCCGGCTTCAGCCAGGGCCAGAAGAAAAAGGTGCTGCTGGCGAAAAGCCTGGCGGAGCAAGCCCATCTGTACCTTTGGGATGAGCCTCTTAACTATATTGACGTATTTTCCCGGATGCAGATAGAGGAGCTTCTTTTGGAATACAGCCCAACCATGGTATTCGTAGAGCACGACGAGGCCTTCGGCAGCAAAATCGCCACCAGGGAGGTGCGCCTCGCTCCACCTTGCAAAGGCAAATGAGGGGCAGTATAATAAAAAGTAGAATTTTGCAGAAGAATGGGAGAACGCCATGTATATTGCCGATTTGCATATCCATTCCAAATATTCCAGGGCTACCAGCCGGGACTGCGACGCCCCGCATCTGGAGCTTTGGGCCAGATATAAGGGCATTGGCCTGGTGGGGACAGGGGACTTTACTCACCCCGTCTGGCGGGAGGAGCTGCGGGAGCAGCTGCGCCGGGAGGAGGGCGGCCTTTACGTCCTGAAGGACGAATACCGCCTGCCGGAGGCGCTGGACGTAGAGCCGCCCCGCTTTGTCGTCACCGGGGAAATCAGCTCGATTTACAAGAAAAACGGCAGGACGAGAAAGGTGCATAACGTCATCATCCTGCCAGATTTGGAGGCGGCCGACACCCTGGCCAGAAGGCTGGAGGCCATCGGCAACATCCATTCCGACGGAAGGCCGATTCTGGGGCTGGATAGCCGGGACCTGCTGGAAATTACGCTGGAGGCCTGCCCGGAGGCTCTGTTCATCCCGGCGCATATCTGGACGCCACATTTTTCCCTGTTTGGCGCTTTTTCCGGCTTTGATTCCATGGAGGAGTGCTTTGAGGACATGACGCCCCACATTAGCGGCCTGGAGACGGGCCTCTCCTCTGACCCGCCCATGAACTGGCGCGTCTCCTCCCTAGATGGTCTGACGCTGGTCTCCAATTCAGACGCCCACTCTCCCTCGAAGCTGGGACGGGAGGCAAACCTGATTGAGGCGGGAATGGAATATGCCCAGCTGTCCCGCGCGATTGTGACGGGAGAGGGCTTTGGCGGAACCATCGAGTTTTTCCCGGAGGAGGGGAAATACCATCTGGATGGACATAGAAACTGCCATCAGCGCCTGGAGCCGGCGGAGACGGAGCGGCTGGGGGGCAGGTGCCCCGTCTGTGGCAAAAAAATCACCATTGGCGTGCTCCACCGGGTGGAGGAGCTGGCGGACCAGCCGGAGGGCTACCGGCCGCCCCAGGCAAAGCCCTTTGAAAGCCTGGTGCCGCTGCCGGAGATTATTGCCGCATCGACAGGCGTCTCCGCAGCCAGCAAAAAGACGCAGACGTGGTATTTCCAGCTGCTGCGGGAGCTGGGGCCGGAGTTTTATATTTTGCGGGAAGCGCCCCTCAACGATATTGAGATGGCGGCGGGGCCCTGTATTGCCGAGGGCGTCCGCAGACTGCGGGAGGGCAGAGTGGAGCGGATTGGCGGCTATGACGGGGAGTATGGAACCATCTCTCTCTTTGACCCGGAGGAGATGAAGGAGCTGAGCGGGCAGCTGGCCCTCTTCGATATGCATAGGGAAAAGCCCGCTCCCCGGAGGAAGGGGGCGCTTTCCAAGGAAAGGCAGATGACGGCAGAGGCAGCGGAAGAGCCTGTGGCCCCCGCCGCCAACCCAGAGCAGCAGCGCGCCGTGACATCCGATGCGCCAGTAATAGCGGCCATCGCCGGCCCGGGCACAGGCAAGACCAGGACGCTGGTGGAGCGCATCGCCTATCTGGTAGAGGTCCGCGGGGTGAAGCCGGGGGAAATTACGGCGGTGACCTTTACCAACCAGGCGGCGGAGGAGATGCGGGCCAGGGTTAGCCAGCGGCTGGGCGGAAAGGGAAAAATCCGCGGCATGACCATCGGCACCTTCCATAAAATCTGCCTGGGGCTGCTGGAGCCAAGGCCCATTTTGGGCAGAGACGAGGCAGAGGAGATCTTGAAACGGCTGGGGGCAAGGGGCTCTCTGAGAAAAACGCTCCAAGCTATTTCGGACGTGAAAAACGGCATAGAGGCAGGCTGGGAAGGCGTCAGCCGGGAGCTCTTTGCAGCATATCAAGCCTATCTGAGGAAGGCTGGTCTGCGGGATTTGGACGACATCCTGCTGGAAGGGCTTGCAGCAGACATGGGCAAAAAACGCATGTTTACCCACCTGCTGGTAGACGAATTTCAGGATATCAACCAAATCCAGTATCAACTGACCTGCCGGTGGGCGGCGCAGGCGAAGAGCCTGTTCGTCATTGGCGACCCGGACCAGTCCATTTACGGGTTCCGGGGCGTAGATGCGGCCTGCTTTGAACGGCTGCTGGCAGACAGGCCGGATGCGGAAAAAATTGTGTTTCGGAGGAACTACCGCTCCACCCCCCAGATTGTAAGGAGCGCGACGGTAGTCATTGCCCACAATGGGGGTGAGGAACGGCTGCTGGAGGCGGCCGCGCCGGACGGGCAGCCGGTGCGCCTAGCAGAGACGGCAACCCCTTTCGCAGAGGGGGTGTTCATTGCGAAGGAAATTGGCAGAATGGCAGGTGGCATCGACATGCTGGCCGCCCATGGCCTGGGCGGAGAGCGGGAGGCCAGGCCCTTCTCAGACATGGCAGTGCTCTGCCGCACCCATCGGGAGCTGGAGCTGATTGAAGGATGCCTTCGCCACGATAGCATCCCCTGCGTGGTGACGGGGCGGGAAGACTATCTTCGAGATGACTTGGTGCGGGGGGCAGTGGGCTTCTTTCGGTTTTTTCAGGATAGGCGGGATGTGCCAGGCCTGGAGGCCTGCCTGAAATACACCTGGGGATGCCCGGAGGACGGCATTGCCCACGCAACAGAATTCGCCATAGCGCAGCAGGACTTTGATTTAGCGGCATGGCGGCAGGAATTCGGCGGTCTGGGCCATGTGGCCCAGCTGCTGGACGCGCTGGAGCGCGAGGAGGCCCGGGCCAAGGAGAAGCCTGCCAAGCGGGTGGAGCAGTGGGCCCAGGAGCATGGCAAAAGCCAGGCTATGGAGCGGCTGGCCAGCGCGGCATCCTTTCACGCCACCATGGATAGCTTTTTAAGCACCCTGGCCCTGGGAGGGGAGGCCGATTTGCGGCGGGCCTCCGGCAAAAGCTATGCCTCTGGCGCAGTGCGGCTGATGACGCTCCACGGCGCAAAGGGGTTGGAGTTCCCCGTGGTGTTTTTGGCTGGGCTCAGCAAGGGCGCCTTGCCCCTGGAGAGGGAGAGCGAGCCGGCCGACGTGGCCGAGGAGCGGCGGCTTTTCTTCGTGGGCATGACCCGGGCGCGGGAGGAGCTGGTGCTGACCACCTACGCAGAGCCATCTCTCTTTTTAGAGGAGCTGCCGGCGGAAGTGCAGCGAGAAAAGGCGGGCCCTGCGGCCAGAGAGGCCAAGCCAGAGCAGCTGACGCTGTTTTAGCGGAACAGAAAAAACCACCAACCTGCAAGGGCTGGTGGTTTTAAATTGGCGTTAAGATAGCTTAGATGTTGATGCCGCAGGAGTGCTTCGGCGTGGCGTCAAAGCCGCGGTCCTTGTTGACGCTGTCGTAATACCGGTATCCGCCGGAGAAGTTGTAGCAATCGAAGCCCTTGCCGGAAAGGATGCGGCAGGCAATATAGCTCCGCAGGCCGCTCTGGCAGTTGACGTAGACGGGCTTGGAGGAATCCAGCTCATCCAGATGGTCCCGCAGCACATCCACGGGAATGTTGATTGTGCCGTCAAAATGCCCGTTGGCGTATTCCATAGGCGTGCGGACATCCAGCAGTGTCACGCTGCCGTCTCGGGGCAGCTGGTCTACCTGGTCCCAATGATACTGTTTTACCAGGCCGTTCAAAATATTCTCAATCATAAATCCGGCCATGTTCACCGGGTCCTTGGCAGAGGAATAGGGGGGCGCATAGGCCAAATCC
>DBGCIZ010000161.1:0-2004 GCA_048355355.1 Christensenellaceae bacterium
GCTGAATTTGCAAAACAAGCTGATTCGGGCAGTGGAAAAGCACACGGCATTGCGGCCGCCGGCCAAGTTTTTAGAGACGAAGGAGCTGGTGCGCGGGTATGTCAGCCCGGGCAACAAAATGGGAGAGGGATGGCTGCTCACAGCGGAGATGCTGGAGCTGGTTCACAGCGGCGTGAAAAACATCGTATGCACCCAGCCCTTTGGATGCCTGCCAAACCATATTGCGGGCAAGGGAATGATTCGAAAAATCAGGGAAAACAACCCGGGGGCTAATATTGTAGCCATCGATTACGACGCTGGTGCAACAAAAATCAACCAGGAGAACCGGATTAAGCTGATGCTCTCCGTGGCCAGGGAAAACCTGGAGGCAGAGCAATGATGCGGATACGGGAGGCGCGGCCAAAGGATAGCGGCCTGATTCTGGCGCTGATTCGGGCCATAGCGAAATACGAAAAATTAGAGCATATGGTGACCGCGACGGAGGAGGACATCTATAGGACTCTGTTTGAGGAGGACTATGCCAGCGCAGTGCTGGCGGAGGAGGACGGCACAACGGCGGGGTTTGCCCTGTTTTACTATAATTATTCTACGTTTCAGGGAAAGCCTGGCATCCATTTAGAGGACATTTTCGTCTATCCTGAATTTCGGGGTAAGGGCTATGGGAAAGCGCTGTTCCGGCATGTAGCAGAAATCGCCGTGAAAAAGGGCTGCGGACGGATGGAGTGGACATGCCTCAACTGGAATGAGAATGCAAAAGGCTTTTACAAAAGCATGGGCGCCCAGCCTTTGGAGGATTGGACTGTGTTTCGCCTGAGTGGAGCGGCGTTAAATCAGGCAGCCGGCGAAAGTGGGCAAAATTAGTATGGAACATTTCCTGTGAAAGGGACAAAATTTGTTCCATACATTTTAAAAAAGCATTGACAACAATGTCCCACACATTTACAATATACATGTGTGAGTTTCACCATGATAGAAGGATTTTTAAGATAGATATTGGAGCGCTGAAATGGAGAATTTGAATATCAACAAGCTGGTGCGGGATGCGGTTCTGTCTGCCTTGATTAAAAATGAAGGTGTTAAGGTGGTGCCGGTGGCTTCTTCCAACAAACATATCCACCTTTCTCGGGAGGATGTAGAGACGTTGTTTGGAAAGGGGTATCAGCTGAAGCAGCTGCGGCCTTTATCCCAGCCGGGGCAGTTTGCATGCGAGGAGACCTTGACCTTCGAGGGCCCCAAGGGTAAGCTGGCGAAAATGCGGGTTTTGGGCCCAGAGCGTCCGGAGACCCAGGTTGAGTTGGCCATTACAGATTGCTTTAAGGCAGGCATTAAGCCGGTAGTGAGAATGTCTGGCGAGCTGGATGGAACGCCAGGCGGCAAGCTGATTGGGCCGGCTGGCGAGGTAGAGCTGAAAAAGGGCGTCATCGTCGCTCGCCGCCATCTGCATCTTTCAGAGGAGCAGGGAAGGCTATATGGCCTGCAATCTGGCGACGAAATCAGCATCAGGAAGGGTGGGGAGCGCCCGGTGGTGCTGGAGGGCGTAGCAGTGCGCTGCGGTAAGGGCCACGACCTGGAGGTTCATATCGATACGGACGAGGCCAACGCAGCCATGATTAAAAATGGAGATTTGCTGGAGATTGTTAAATAGATGAATGAATTCGATCTGAAGGACTTAGTTGCGAAAATTGCGCAAGAAGTGATGAACAGAATCGAATACGAGGCGATGGAGGATGAAAACGTCGAGGGCACAGTGGCCATTTTTACGACGTTTGTTCCGTCGAAAAAGGCATGTGCTGAGGCGCTGAAGGAGCATTTTGGCGTAGGCATCGATGCGGCACTGCTGGAGGGCACAGAGTTTGACTTACCCGGATTCTTCCCCTTTCCGGTGGAGGATGAGGACGACCAGCAGACGCTGATGGAAAAGCTGGCAGGCACGGAAAACGTGGTTCTGGTGACGCCGAAGCTGAGCCTGCTCTATCGGCTGGCTGATGGGGATGATAGCGGCTT
>DBGCIZ010000162.1:0-1996 GCA_048355355.1 Christensenellaceae bacterium
TCATACACTTCCCCCTCCGTTTCTGTTACATTCTTATGTATCCCCCCTTCGGGATATACCTGCCCGTTTTCGTCGCAACACTTTACTGAATCGCAAGAATAATTTTATGTTTTTCGATAAAAATATATTTACATTCATAAAATCATATGCTATGATACGAAAAAGAAAACAGGCAGAAAGGCAGGTTTTTATGAAAACATTAGGCAAGATTACAGAAGTGGCCCTCTGGGCTGCCGTGGTGCTCTTCGGCGCCATCATTATCGCAATCCCCTGGTTTACTCCAACGACGCTGCTCCCCTATTTTGAGGCGGCCGTGCCCACCTATTGCTTTCTCTATGTGGGCGGGGCGGCCGGCATGGTTTTGCTGGTATCGCTTTTGCGGATTATGCACACCGTCAGCCGGGGGGACCCCTTTGTCCCGCGGAACGTCTCCAGCCTGCGGCACATTGCCGCCGCGTGTCTTTTGGCGGTTCTCGACATTCTCTTCATCAATTTCTACCGGATCTCCCTCACTCTGCTCCTCTGCGCGGGCGTATTGCTCCTGGGCATGCTCTGCGCCATGACCCTGGCGCAGGTGTTCCACCGGGCCGTTTTCTATAAGCAGGAAAACGACCTGACTATTTAGGAGGTGGCGCCGTGGGAATTCTGGTCAATCTGGACGTCATGATGGCCAAGCGGAAGATGAGCCTCAACGCCCTCTCCGCCAAGGTTGGCATCAGCCTGGCCAATCTGTCCATTCTGAAAAACAATAAGGGAAAGGCCATCCGCTTTTCTACCCTAAACGAGCTCTGCAAGGCCCTGGACTGTCAGCCTGGGGATATTCTCGAATTTATAAAGGAGGATAGCGACCATGGAGAAGAGGATTGAAAAAAGCAGCGTCATTTGGGCGGCGGGCTTTGGCCTGCTGGCCGCCTTCCTGCTCTGGAGCTGGTTTTTTGGCGAGCAGCCCCTGGGGCTCAACGTTCCCCTGACTGTCGTCCTGTTTTACTGCGCCGCCCTGGGCGCCCTTCGGGGCCGCTCCCTCTCCCTGCGGCGTGGGCACAACTGGCTGCTGCTGCTCTTAAACGGGGCCTTTTGCGCCACCTTTGCTTTGTTTAACAATGGGCTGCTGCTCTTTTTCAACGCCCTGGCCATTTTGACGTTCACTGCCCTGCAGCTTTGCCTCATGGCAGACCTTTCCATTGCCCCCGATTTCCGAAGCCGGGCGGGAGACGCGCTTCACTGCATTTTCGTCCGCCCCTTCTGCCGCATTGGCAAGGCCTATCAGGCTGCCTTCGCGCCTCGGGCAGAGGGCCGCAGACGGGTGCTTCCCGGCGTCCTTCTGGGGCTGTCCATCGCCATCCCCGCTATCGCCCTGCTGGCCCTGCTGCTCAGCGCAGCAGACGCAGTCTTTGCCCAGCTGCTCCAGGACATGTTTGACTCCGCCTCAATCGGCAATGTGTTCCTCTATCTGCTCCTGTTCGCCGCGATTTTTACCCTTGACGGCTCCCTGCTTTACAGTCTGGCAGAGGGCCAACGGCGGACGCCGGCTCCAGCGGCCCCTGCCAAGGAGCGGCCCCGCCGCAGCCTGATTCCCTATTACGTCATTCTGGGCTCTGTCAGCGCCGTTTTGCTGGTGTTTTCTGCCGTTCAGCTTCTCTATTTCTTCGGCGGCAGCACCCTGCCCCAGGGCATGACCTATGCGGAATACGCCCGCTCCGGCTTCTTCCAGATGTTTGCCGCGGCGGCTATCGTCTTTAGCGCAGTGGCCCTCATTCTCAAGCTGCTGCCAGAGCGGAATCTGGCCGTCAAGGTGCTGCTGACGGTCATGACCGTTGCCGTCCTCATCATGCTGGCCTCCACCTTCCAGCGGCTGGTGCTGTATGAGCAGGCCTTCCGCTTCACCCGGCTGCGGCTCTATGTCCAGGCCTTTACCATCATGCTCTTTGTGGTGACGATGCTGGTGACTGTGGCCGTGTGGCGGGGCAGGCTCCCCCTGGGCCAGCCGGTTTTTTGC
>DBGCIZ010000163.1:0-2806 GCA_048355355.1 Christensenellaceae bacterium
AGGAGCCCTATGTAGGCCAGTTGACCTATTGCGACCACTGCGACGCACTCTATGGCCCGGTGGCGGCGAAATATGGCATTGAGCTGCGTTTTTCGCCGGAGTATAACGAGGATGGAACCTGCGCTGGCAACTGCACCTGGTATGCCAAAAAGAGGGAGGCGGAGGAGCAATGAAGGCCATCGTCAATACGACGGTAATTTTAGAGGACGGACTCCTTCTGGACGGAGCCGTGCTGTTTGACGAATCCGGCATCTGCGCCGTCGGCCCCAGACAGGAGATGACCTTGCCGGAGGGAACGGAGGTAATTGATGCAGGGGGAACTATACTGCCCCGGGCTTCATTGATATCCACTGCCATGGTGGGAACGGCAGGTTTTTCTTCGAAGACGCGGTGGCTCCCTGCGAGGACTTTCTCGCCCACGGCACGACGACAGTGCTGCCCGCGCTTTACCAGAGCCTGAGCTTGGAGCAGTTTAAAAAGGCCATTGATTTGATTCGCCAGGCTAGAGCGGATGGCGGCCCAGGCAGAATTATCGGCGGCCTCTATATGGAAGGCCCGTTTATGAACCCGAAATATGGCTCTGAGGCAAAGGACGTAAAGTGGCATGGAAAAATCGACCCGGAGGTCATGCGGGAGCTGGTGGATTACGCGGGGAAGGACGCCTCCGTCTGGTGCGTTGCGCCGGAGCGGGAGGACATTGAGACGTTTATGCAATACGCCAAGCAGGTCAATCCGGATGTGGTGTTTTCCATGGGCCATACGGAGTGCAAGCCATATATGGCCTATCGACTAAAAAAATACGGCTTGAAAAACCAGACGCATCACTGCAACGCCACGGCAGTTGTCAACCCTATTATCCCCAGCAATGTAGGGATTCGGGACGTAGGGCCGGACGAGGCTTGCCTGTATGACGATGACATGTTTGCAGAGCTGATTGCAGATTCCCGAGGGATTCACGTCAAGCCACATATGCTGCGCATGGTGGTGAAAATCAAGGGGTTGGATAGGATTATTCTGGTCACGGACCATTATCCCTCTGACTGCTCCAACCCAGAGGGGCCCATTATGGGCGGGACAAAGGCGCCTGACCTGGGCTATGACAAGCAGGGATGGGTCTGTGGCAGCAGGATGACGATGGACGTTGCCTGCCGGAATATGATGATGCATACGGGGTATGGCCTCTGCCATGTGGTGAAATTTGCGTCGGCAAATCCGGCAAAGATGTTGGGCGTGTTTGAGCAGATAGGCAGCATAGAGGCGGGCAAACAGGCTAATTTGATTGTGATAGACCACATGGTCAACGTGAAGCGGGTCTTTTTTCACGGCGAAGAGGTTGGTTAGAGAGAGCGGCAATGCCAATGCAAGCAAAAAGAACGGCGGTTCCCCTTGCAGGGGAGCGGCCGCTTCTTGGGTTGCCTTATCAATCGATAAAAGTAACGGGATTGCCATGGCGGGGCAGAGGCGGCCGCAGAGGCTGATTGCTATAGCCAAGGGCAACTGCGCCGCAGATGGTCTCCGCCTCATCAAGGCCGAGGGAGAGCATTTCGCGGCGGATGGACGGGCGCTGGTCCAGCCAATGAAGCTGGTTGAGCCAGCAGGAGCCAATGCCCTGGGCAGTGGCCTCCAGCATCATATTTTCGATGGCCACGGCGCTATCTGCCATGGCGTTGCAGTAGCCGGCCTGGTTTGCCACGACGACCAGCACCGGAGCGCCATAGGTAAAATTGAGCCGGCCCTTCTTGGCCTGCTGGATGGAAGCCCGCAGGCTTCGATACATATCGGGCGCGGGCTCCATCCCGGCAAATTCTGCCTGGGCAAGCGCGTTGAGGTGGGCAATGACCTGGCTATTTTGTATGACGATAAAGTGGCAGCTTTGGCTGTTTCCTCCGCTAGGCGCAAGGCGCCCGGCCTGAATAATTTCATCCAAAACAGAACGCGGAAGGGGCTTTTCTAAATATTGGCGGACGCTGCGCCGGTTTTGAATTGCGGCTAACATAAAAAACCTCCTAAAAAACTTGGGGAATGCTCCCCAGGCTTAAGATGACTTAGAAATCGATATTGTCGGGGTTGTCGCCGGCGCCGACGCAAGTGGTGATGCTATCGATGAAGGCGGTATCCTCCGGCGTCAGCTCAAAGTCGAATACGTTAAAGTTTTCGATAATTCTTTCCCTTGTGACGGACTTGGGAATGGTGACCACACCTTTTTCCAGAGACCAGCGGATGCAAAGCTGGGCCACGTTTTTGCCGTATTTCGCGGCGATAGGGGCCAGCTCCTCCACCTGGAAGACCCTGCCGTTGGCCAGGGGGCTATAGCCCTCAATGGCGATCCCCATGTTGCGGCAGAAGGGAATGACCTCCTCTTGCAGGCAACTGGGATGAAATTCGATTTGGTTAATCATGGGGGTTACCTTGGCAGTCTGCATCAACTCCTCAATATGGTGGGGAAGGAAGTTGCTGATGCCGATAGCCTTAATTTTGCCCTCGCTATATAGCTTTTCCATGGCCTCCCAGGTTTCGGCATTTTTCTCGATATAGCAGTCTTTGAATATATGGGGGACAGGCCAGTGAATCAGATACAAATCCAAATAGTCTACCTGCAAGTCGTTAATGGTCTGCTCAAAGGCGTTGAGGGTAGACTGGTAGCCGTGCTCCGTATTCCAGACCTTGCTGGTTAAAAACAAATCTTCCCGCTTGATGCCGCTGGCCTTGATGCCACGGCCCACGCTCTTTTCGTTGCCATAGACAGCGGCCGCGTCGATATGACGGTAGCCGGCCTCAATGGCGGTCACCATAGCTTCGGAGGTGA
>DBGCIZ010000164.1:0-8902 GCA_048355355.1 Christensenellaceae bacterium
TCCAGCATGGCGATATAGGCGTTGGGATTTTCGTCCGACTTGGACATCTTCTTTTCCGGCTCCTGCAGGCTCATAATCTTGGCGCCTGCCTTGGGAATATAGGCCTCGGGCACAACGAAGGTCTCGCCATAGAGATTATTGAAGCGGATGGCAATATCCCTAGAGAGCTCCAGATGCTGCTTCTGGTCCACGCCGACGGGAACCAGGTCGGAGCGGTAGAGCAGAATGTCCGCCGCCATCAGCACGGGATAGGTGTAAAGCCCGGCGTTTAGATTGTCCGGATGGCGCTGGGCCTTATCCTTAAACTGGGTCATCCGGTTCAGCTCGCCCATATAGGTATAGCAGTTGAGAATCCAGGCCAGCTCTGCGTGAGCAGATACGTGGGACTGGATGTAGAGCGTGTTCCTCTTTGGGTCCACGCCCGCCGCCATAATGAGGGAGAGCACATCCAGGCACCGCTTGCGCAGCTCCGCAGGCTCCTGGCGGACGGTGATGGCGTGCATATCCACCACGCAGTAAAAGCAGTTGTATTCCTCTTGTAAATCAGCCCAGTTTTTCACGGCCCCCAGATAGTTGCCCAGGGTCAGGCTGCCGGAGGGCTGGATTCCGCTGAAAATCGTCTTTTTTTCCATTGCTGTCATTCCTCTCTGTTGGATATCATCTGGAGCACGGCCTGGCCCATATCGTCCTTATGGACGGACTGGGTGAACCGCTTTTCTGCATTTTCCAGGGCCAGAATCTGCTTGGGGATGGGCTGGCCCGTCATGTCCGCCAGCTTGTAGGCGGCAGTAAAGGCGTGGTCCTCCTCCCGGCCGGCCAGGGCGCTATAGACATCCTGGACGAACTTGAAGGGGCTGGCCGTGGAGACGATGACCAGGGGAGACTCCTCGCCGGAGGCCTCCTGATACATATCGCAGACGCACTTTGCCACGGCAGTATGGGGATCCAGCAGATAGCCATACTGGCGGTACACGGCGGCAATGGTGGCCTTGGTCTTATAATCGTCGGCAAAGTTGGCGTAGAAGAGCTCCTTCAGCCGAAGGGCCATGGCGTCGCCAATCTGGTATTCCCCGTCCTCCCGCAACTGGGCCATGAGACGGCTCACCTCGATGGAATTTTTCCCCGCCAAATCGAAGAGCAGCCGCTCCAGATTGCTGGAAATGAGAATATCCATGGAAGGGGAGATGGTCTTGAAGAAGGTCCGCTGGGAGACCACGTATTTGCCGGAATCGAAAAAGTCGGTCAGCACGTTGTTTTTATTGGACGCACAAATCAGCTTGCCCACGGGGAGGCCCATCTGTTTGGCGTAATAGCCGGCCAGAATGTTGCCGAAATTGCCGGTAGGCACGGCGAAGTTGATTTCCTCCCCCAGGCGGATGGCCCCGCTCCGCAGCAGCATGGCGTAGGCATAGAAGTAGTAGACAATCTGGGGAACCAGTCTGCCGATGTTAATAGAGTTGGCAGAGGAGAGGATATAGCCCTGGTCTGCCAGCTGCTGATTGAGAGCCTGGTCTGCAAAGATTTTCTTGACGCCAGTCTGGGCATCGTCGAAATTGCCCTTGACGCCCATGACGTGGGTATTGCTGCCCCCCTGGGTAATCATCTGGAGCTTCTGCATGGGGGAGACGCCGTCCTCCGGGTAAAAGACGCCAATCTGGGTCCGGGGAACGTCCCGGAAGCCCTCGAGAGCCGCCTTGCCCGTGTCGCCAGAGGTGGCGGTGAGAATCAAAACGTCCCGGGGGCTCTGCTCCTTTTGCAGGGCCTCGCTCATGAGCCGGGGCAGGATTTGCAGGGCCATGTCCTTAAAGGCCAGGGTGGGGCCGTGGAACAGCTCCAGAATATACTCCCGGTCGTTCAACTGCACCAGGGGCGCGACGGCCCTGGTGTCGAAAGAGGAATATGCCTCCCGCACCAGCCGGGTCAGCTTGTCGGTAGAGAGTTCAAAAAACATGCTTAGGATGGAGACGGCAATCTCCTCATAGGTTTTATCCTGAAAAGCGCCCAGGGTAGACTGGGGCACCGAGGGCAATACGTCCGGGACGAACAGGCCGCCATCGTCTGCAATACCCTTGAGCACAGCGCTCATGGAATCCATTCCGTAGGTAGCGTTTCGCGTGCTGATAAGCCTCATTGTTTAGCCTCCTCAATGTTCCCTTGCGGGGAACGGTATTTCTCATTTATGGAAGACCCAGGGTGCGCCCAAAGACGCGCCCCGGCCATTGATATACTCACGCCCATTATACCATGTTTCCCGCAAAAAGAAACGGAAAATTCGCAGGAGAGGGAATTTCTGCCCAAAGGGCGGCCGGGCTCTTGCGCAGCAGACCGGGTCATGGTATATTAAAAATAAATCTTTGTTTACTTTGACGCGAAAACAGCATTTTAGAGGAGGAACAGTGATGAAAGACCTTTTGACATTGGCCAAGGAGCGCTACTCTGTCCGGGATTTTCAACAGAGGCAGCTGGCGGAGGAGGATTTGCAGTATATTTTAGAGGCGGGGCAGGCGGCGCCCACGGCGGTGAACTACCAGCCCCAGCGGATTTACGTTGTCCAGAGCCAGGAGGGGCTGGAAAAGCTGCGGAAGCTGACGCCCTGCACCTGGAACGCGCCCACGGTTTTACTGGTTTGCGCTGACGTGGAGCACTGCTTCCACAGCAAATTTGCCCCCGGCTACAACAGCGCCGAGATGGACGCCTCTATCGTAGGGACGCACATGATGCTGGCCGCGGCAGACAGGGGGATTGGCTCCACCTGGGTGCTCTGGTTTACCCCGGAGGAAATTCAGGAGGCCTTTGCCCTGCCGGAGAACGTGAAGATCATGTTCCTGATGCCCCTGGGGTACCCGGGGGACAAGGCCGCGCCGGGGGAGATGCACGCCAGCACCAAGCCGCTGGAGGAGATGGTCACCCGCATATAAAGGGCGGGAAGCATGAAAAAGGAGCCTGCGCCCAGGAAGAGGGGCGGGCTCCTTTTCCGTTTCTCTCAATGGGGATAGCCTTAGCTCCAGAGGACCTGGATTTCCTCCCTTTTGCTGGGCCGAACCAGAAACAGGCCGATGCAGGCATAGAGGATAGTGATGCCGAGGCCAAGGAGCAAATCCACCGTGCCGAGGGCGGAAATGGAGCCCCACAGGTTGCGGGTGCGCAGATAGACTGCGCCGAAGAAGATGCCAAGAGCGGCGGCGTAAAACACCTGCACAATGGTGCTGCCCAGGTCTGCCTGGGCCAGGTTGATGAGGTGGAGCAGGCCAAAGACGATGCTGGAGACCAGCAGGGAGCGAAGAATGCGGCCCGGCTTCTCCCGCCATTGAATCATGCAGTTGGTCAGCACTGCGCCGCGGCAGACGATTTCCTCAAAAATGCCGGGGGCCAGGCCGCTCAGCAGGGCCAGGGCAATGCCGCCAAGGCCGGGCTGAAGGGGCGTTCCCGCAAGGCCATACTGAAGGAGGTTGGAGAGAGCCACCAGCAGCCCAAAGGAGGCCAGGGCCAGGCTCATACCCAGGTTTTCCGCCCAAGCCCAAACTGGAAGGCTTCCCGCCAGCTGTATTTGACGACGCCCACCACCAAAAAGGCCAGGGCAATCCGCAGAACGTCGTTCAAAATGGTGAGCAACACGGCCAGGACGGAGGGCTCTAGAGACGGGGGGAAGAGAAGAAGCAGCAGCCCGGAGGCCAGGGAGACGCCAATGAGCCCCAAAAGGGGCAGGACGATGGCCGGGACGAGGGGATGCTTCATAAACCAGCGTTTTTTTACTTTCTGCGTTGCTTCCATAAACGGTCCTTTCTGGGCGGGGGGAATTTTTTTATTGCATACGGGCCTGGGGGGCGAAGCGGCCTGGCGAATCAGTCTGCCTCAGAGGAAAATTTTTCGTTCCTGCGCTGCCGGGCCTCCTTAATTTTGGCCTCGTTGCCCTGGCCGCTGGGGAAGTAGTAGCGATGATCCTCCAGGCCGTCGGGCATATACTGCTGGGGGATATAGTGGCCGGGGAAGTCGTGGGGATATTTGTAGTCCACCCCGTTGCCCAGGGAATCGGCTCCGCGGTAGTGAGTATCCCGCAGGTGAAGGGGAACCCCCACCTGGTAGGCGTGCTCCGCATCCCGCTTGGAGGCGTCCATGGCCATGACCACGCTGTTGGACTTGGGGCTTTCGCAGATGAAGATAATGGCCTGGGCGATGTTCAGATGGGCCTCGGGCATGCCGTTAAACTCCAGAGCCTGGGCCGCGGCCACGGCCTGCACCAGAGCCATGGGGTTGGCAAGGCCCACATCCTCTGAGGCATGGGCAATCATCCGGCGGACGATAATGCGGGGGTCTACCCCGGCGTAGAGCATCCGGGCGCACCAGAACAGGGCCGCATCTGCGTCCGAGCCGCGAAGGGATTTGCAGAAGGCGGAAAGCATGTTGTAATACTCCTCCTCATCGCACCGGACGGCCCGCCGCTGAATGGACTCCTCTGCGATGGAAAGGTCGATGCGGATGCTGCCATCCCGCTCCGGCGAGGTGGTGAGGACGGCCAGCTCCAGGGCGTTGAGGGCGGAGCGGACATCCCCGTTTGCTACGTTGACGATATGGGCAAGGGCGTCCTCCTCCAGATAGACGTGAAGGCGGCCGTAGCCGCGCTCCTCATCTGCCAGGGCATGGCGAACCGCCTGGGCCACCTGATCTGGCGTCAGAGGGTAAAACTGAAACAGCCGGCACCGGGAGACGATGGCGGAGGTCATGGAGACCAGCGGGTTCTCCGTCGTGCTGCCGATGAATTTGACGATGCCCTTTTCCAGGGCGGGGAGGATGCTATCCGACTGGGCCTTGGACCAGCGGTGGCATTCGTCCAGCAGGAGGTAGGTGCTCTGGCCATACAACTCCAGCTGGTTTTTGGCATGGGCCAGCATGTCCCGCACCTCCTTGACGCCGGTGGTGACGGCGTTGACCTTTAAAAAGCCGCTCTTGGTGGTGTTGGCGATAATCTCCGCCAGGGTAGACTTGCCGCAGCCCGGCGGGCCGAAAAAAATAGAGGAGGTGAGGCGATCCGCCTCGATGGCCCGCCTGAGCAGGCGGCCCTTGCCCACAATATGCTCCTGGCCGATAAATTCGTCCAGGGTGCGGGGGCGCATCCTGTCTGCCAGGGGGGCGCTTTTTTTCAGATTGTCTTCAAATAAATCCATGGCAACTGTCCTTCTTCACGGTTTTTTTCATTATAGCACATCTCTCCTGCGGACGCATGGTTTTCTCGCCGGGGGAAAGAAAGCCCTTGACAAGCCGGCTCAATTTGCGTACACTATAAGTTAGTTAAAACTAACCAAAGGAATACGGCGCGTATAGACCTGACAGCGCGAGAGGGAGAGGGCCGGACAGAGAGGAGGAGAGAGGCTTGAAGCGAAGAGAATCTACAGAGGACTATCTGGAAACCGTCCTGATTCTGAAAAACAGGAAGGGAGCCGTCCGCTCCATCGACGTTGCCGCCGAGCTGGGGGTAACCCGGGCCAGCGTCTGCGTGGCCATGCGGAACCTGCGGGAGGCGGGGCTGATTCACATGGACGGCGAATACGAAATAACCCTGACCCAGGCGGGCAGGGAGATTGCAGAGGCCATGTATGAGCGGCATCTGCTCTTTTCGGAGCTGCTGGAGAGCCTAGGCATAGACAGGCGCACGGCGGCGGAGGACGCCTGCCGTATGGAGCATGCTATCAGCGCGGAGAGCTTTGCCGCCATTAAGGCCTATCTGGGCCGGAGGGGCGTTTCTGCGGAGGAAGAAGATGCCCTTCAGGGCTGACGGAACGCACAAAACGCCCCGCTGACAGGGCGTCTGGCACGGGATTTTTGAAATGGGCCGGGGCCCACCACGATGATAACCAGCAGCTTGGACGATGGAGCTGCGGCAATTTCCTTCAGACATTCACACTTTTTTTACCACTACCAGGCCGCGCCTGCTGCTGATGCGGCGGGGCGGCGCCAAGGCTCCCTGCCGGGCGCCCCAAGCCGGGGCGTTTTTTTAAGGCCTCTGGTTGACGTGGGCTTTGATGGCCTGGAAGCTTTCTTCGCTGATGACGTGCTCCATGCGGCAGGCATCCTCAACGGCAACCTGCGGGCTGACGCCCAGGGCCATGAGCCAGTCGGAAATCATGGTATGGCGCTCGTAAATCTTTTCGGCAATGGCGCGCCCCGGCTCCAGCAGGGAGATATAGCCCTCTGCATCCATCTCTACATAGCCGGCCTCGCGCAGGTGCTTCATGGCCACGCTGACGCTGGGCTTGGAAAAGGAAAGCTCGTTGGCGATATCAATGGAGCGGACGGCGCCCTTGCGCTTTTGCAGAATTAAAATCGTCTCCAGATAGTTTTCCGCAGATTCCTGGATTTTCATAGGGTTATTCAGCCTCCTGTGGTTTTTGCGGCGCGCAGCCGCATTTGCTAACCTATTATACCACACGGGGGAGATTTTTTTAACACTATGGAAAGAAAAATCGGGAAAGCCCTTGACAAACCAGTTAGGGAATGCTAACATTTTAACGCGGTTAGATAAATCTAACTATGCTTCAGGAGCAATTGCTGAGGAGAAAGGAACGAATATGATGCCATTGACGCTTGCAACAGTTGGCGAGGAAAACATGATTAAGCGCATCGGCGGGAAGCCGGAGGTCAGGGCGCATCTTGAGAATCTTGGCTTTGTGACGGGAGGCAACGTGACCGTGATTTCCACCATTGGGGGGAACCTGATTGTCAACGTAAAGGAAGCCCGAGTCGCCATCAGCAAGGAGATGGCGGGGAAAATCATGGTTTAATTTTTAAGCGAGGAGGGAAAGGAATGAAAACGCTGAGGCAGGTTCCAATCGGCTCGACGGCCAGGGTGATCAAGCTCCACGGAGAGGGCGCAGTCAAGCGCAGGATTATGGACATGGGCATTACCAAGGGCATAGACGTGCACATCCGCAAGGTGGCGCCGCTGGGGGACCCCATTGAGGTGACAGTGCGGGGCTATGAGCTGTCTATCCGCAAGGCGGATGCTGAAAAAATAGAGGTGGAGTAGCCCCATCCCTCTGTTTTTTTGGACGATGGTTAGTTATTACTAATAGCACTTTTGAAGGAGAGGAGAAGTGGAATGAAAATCAGAATTGCCCTGGCGGGCAACCCAAACAGTGGCAAAACGACTCTGTTCAACGCACTGACGGGCTCCAACCAGTTCGTGGGCAACTGGCCAGGCGTAACCGTTGAAAAAAAGGAAGGCAAGCTGAAGAAGCACGCTGATGTGGTCATCACGGATTTGCCCGGCATTTACTCGCTTTCGCCCTACACCCTGGAAGAGGTGGTGGCGAGAAATTATCTCATCCAAGAACGTCCCAACGCAATTTTAAACATTATAGACGGAACAAACCTGGAGCGCAACCTTTACCTAACCACCCAGCTGACAGAGCTGGGTATCCCCGTGGTAGTGGCGGTAAACATGATGGATGTGGTCAAGAAAAACGGGGACAAAATCAACGTAGAAGAGCTCTCCCGCCAGCTGGGATGCAGGGTTGTGGAGATTTCGGCCCTGAAGGGCACCGGCGTCATGGAGGCGGCAGAGGCGGCCATTCAGGCGGCCCAGGGGGAGAGGACCGTGCCCCAGCACAGCTTTAACGGCTCGGTAGAGCACGCCCTGGCCCACATTGAGGAGGCCGTGGTGCACGACATGCCGGAGGAGCAGCAGAGGTGGTACGCCATCAAGGTATTTGAGCGGGACGACAAGGTTTTGGAGCAGCTCAAAATCGACAAAACCACCCTGGAGCACGTTGAAAAGGACATCAAGGCAGTTGAGGACGAGATGGACGACGACGCGGAGAGCATCATCACCAACGAGCGATACGTCTATATTGGCTCGATTATCAAAAGCTGCTACAAGAAAAAGAACGCGGGAAAGCTTTCCGTTTCGGATAAAATCGACAAGGTGGTGACAAACCGCTGGCTGGCTCTGCCCATTTTCGCGGTGGTCATGTTCATCGTATACTATCTCTCCGTTTCCACAGTGGGCACCTGGGCCACAGACTGGGCCAACGACGGGCTCTTCGGCGACGGCTGGCACCTGTTTGGCATCGGCACGGCGGAATACGAGGCCGCGGCGGAGGAATACACCATCCCCGGCGCACAGATTGAGGCCTTTGAGGCCGCGGCGGAGGAGGCCGGATTGGACCCGGCGGAGGCCACAGACCTGACCACCACGGCAGTCCTCTACGACGACGAGGGCAATGTGGAGGAGGAGGTCCCCACCACCTACGCAGACTATACGGCGGCCCTGGAGATGGAGGAGCCTGACCCGGCCAACTACGGCGTCTGGGTGCCCGGCATCCCGGCGCTCATTGGGGACGCCCTGGAGGCAGGGAACTGCGCGCCCTGGCTCTCCGGCCTGATTTTGGACGGCATTGTGGGCGGCGTTGGCGCAGTGCTGGGCTTTGTGCCCCAGATGCTGGTGCTGTTCCTGCTGCTGGCCTTCCTGGAAAGCTGCGGCTACATGGCGCGTATTGCCTTCGTCATGGATAGAATTTTCCGCAAATTCGGCCTTTCGGGCAAGTCCTTTATCCCCATGCTCATCGGCACGGGCTGCGGCATCCCCGGCGTTATGGCCTCCAGAACCATTGAAAATGAGCGCGACCGCAGGATGACCATTATGACGACGACCTTCATCCCCTGCGGCGCGAAGCTGCCCATTATCGCCCTCATTGCAGGCGCCCTCTTTGGCGGGGCCTGGTGGGTGGCGCCCAGCGCCTACTTTGTGGGCATTGCGGCAATCGTCATCTCCGGCATTATGCTAAAAAAGACCAAGATGTTTGCAGGAGACCCGGCTCCCTTCGTCATGGAGCTGCCGGCCTACCACTGGCCCACAGTGGGCAACGTGCTGAGAAGCATGTGGGAGCGGGGCTGGTCCTTCATCAAG
>DBGCIZ010000165.1:0-1983 GCA_048355355.1 Christensenellaceae bacterium
AGGCGTAGCCACAGACAAAGGCAATCATGACAAAGGCCACGGAGGAGGGAATCCACAGGAGGCATGCGAAGGTCACCACGGCGACGATATAAAAGATGGCGATAATCCGCTTTAAGGGAATGCGGGGATGCTTGTCAGAAAAATCGGAGACAAAAATTTGAAGCAACACGCACCCAACAGCAGCAAGGGAGAATACAATACCGGACTGTGTATCGCTCAAACCGCGGTTTGCCATAAACAGTGCAGCGAATCCACCGAAAGCAGCACAGAGCATCCAATGAGTACTCTGAAGGCAGGCATAAAATACATTGCTCTTTTTAGTAAACGACGATAACAAATTCATAGCATCTCCCTTCTTAGCTACACAAGATTTGCCTTTATTATCTAATAGAGAGATACATAGGTGTATACACAAATATTAAAACCTGTGCAAAAAAGTAATAGATTTTTAAAAGTGTGTAAAGAAATGATTAACTTTCGAGAGATATGCTGATGAGTTTCTTGTTGTGAAGAGAGGCCACAATGCCCATGAGTAGAAAACCGATGAGGGAAAAACCAGCGAAGAGATACAGAAGGGCGTTAACCCCCAGCTGGTCGATGACAACACCACCCAGAGAGGCGCCGATAATATTGCTGATGCCGCCCATACCACAAAGCGAGGCCAGAGCCTGGCCACGGACCTTTTCGGTAGGGGCGACCAGGTCGTTGACAAAATAGACGGAGGCGAAGCTGAAAAGCCCGAGGCCGCCAATGCTGAGCGCGCAGGAGAGATAGATGAGAGGCATCGAGGGCGCCACGGCCAAAAGCAGGGAGCGGAGGAAAAAGGCGAAGAAGGACACCGTCAAAATCCCCCGGCTGGAGAATTTTTTGAGCAATAGACCGGAGAGAAACAGGGCCGGGATTTCGCAGCCGGAATTGATAACGTAGCAAACGCCCAAATCCGCTGCATTGCCGCCCACATTTTCTACGGCGCGGATTAAGAAGGAGGAAAAGATGGCCTGGCCCGTAAAGGTGAATATGATGGCTATCAGAAGAAGGTCGAACACCTTGTTGGTTTTGAGCATTTTCCAGGTGGACGGCACAACGGGCTGCTCAGTGGACGCGACTGGCAGCTGGAGCCGCGCGGCAACAGAATCGGGACGAGGAAGGACCAGCGTGCAGACGATGGCCAGAACGCAGAAGCAAAGAAAAATGGGCAGGACGATTTCAGCGCCGGAGGTCTCTACCACGTTGCCGAGAATCAGCCCGGAAAGAGCAGCGCAAAGAGAACCAATGCCCCTGGGGATGCCGAAATTGATGGGGAGCCCAATGTTAAACAGTTGCATGCTGACGGCGTTTAAAAAGCCAATGAGCGCATTAATCAAAGAGGCGCCACAAATATAGAGGATCATCACCAGCGCTACGGAGGAGGGAATCCACAGCAGGCCAGCGGCGGCTATCAGGGCCGCTATATAAAAGAGGGAGATAATCCGCTTGAGAGGAACCCGAGGGTGTCGGTCGGAATAGTCTGAAACAAAGGTTTGCAGCAGAATGGAGCCCAAGGCGGCCAGAGAGATGGTCAGCCCGGACTGGGTATCGCTCAGCCCGCGACCAGAAAGAAAAATGGCGACATAGCCGGTCAACGTCATGTTGGTCAGCCAATAGGAGCCTTGCATGGCCGCATAGATAACATTGACACGGCGGGCGATTTTTTGTTTCATAAACATCACCTCAAAAAAGAGTATGGAAGGATAGTAGCACGAAAAGGAAAAGGGATACAATAAACAGATTCGGAAATCTGTGCAAAATGGTACGGAAAGGAAGATACCGGCTCAAAAGTAGAGCTATGGCGCATTGATATTATATAATGTAAGAAATGGAGGGAGGAAAGTGGAAGCGCAGTTGCGGGCAAGGAGAGGAAATAAAAAATCGGAACGAGGGATACTCGTTCCGACATGGTGCGGATAAAAGGACTTGAACCTTCATGAGATTGCTCTCATACGG
>DBGCIZ010000166.1:0-5447 GCA_048355355.1 Christensenellaceae bacterium
CTGTTCGTCCCCTCCGAAGGGCTCTATGCCCTGTTGGCCTCCCTCAACCTGGCATTTCGCCTTCAGCGGGAATATCGCATCCTGCTGGCAGGCCCTTCCTCTCTGGCATCCCTGCTCAACAGCCTTCAGCTGGGCTTCCGCTCCATGGCTATTGAGCACCGCTCCGGGGAAATCCTACAGCTTTTTGGCGCTGTTAAGAAATCCTTCGGCGCCTTTACGGAAAGTCTGGAAAGCGTTCGCAAAAGTATCCGCGCCGCAGATAATAATCTGGCCAAGGCGGAGGACCGTTCCCGCAGCATTGAGCGCAGCCTGGCGAAGGTAGACGATAGCGACCTATAAGCCTCGGTCCCCTGTCCTCCATCGTAAAGGCAATTTCCTTCGGCAGACTTTTTTTTGAGCCACTTGCTCCCCTTTTTCCGTAAAATATGATAGAAACCTGAAAAGGAGGGATAGCAAGATGGCCAAAACGAAATTCACAGCCTTAACCAGAGAAGCATTGCAGCAGGTAAACGGCGGCGGCATTGGGGAACAATTTTCCGGTCTTCCCATGGCGAGCCTCCTTGGCGCTCCCCTGCAGGCAGCGGCAGATGCACAGTGCCAGCTTGCGAAAGCCACGCAGGCCTTTATCGACGCTGTCGGTCTCTCGTCCAGTCAGAGTCGGGGCCGCCGCACTACTTCCTTTTCGTATGCTCGCCATAACGTAGAATAAGGACAACACATGCAGTAATACGCAACATCTCATCATACCAGGAACCAAAAAAGGGCGCTCCTACGAACGTCCTTCTTTCATTCTGCTTTTTCCTGGGCCTTATCCGTTTTTCCTGGCGGCGAAGGTTTTGTTCAAAAAGGCGGGGTGATAGGATAGCTTGGACTTCCGCAAGCCCTCCAGCCCCATGTCCTCCTCCCGGTTGACGTACTGAGTATCGCTCCACTGGTGCACCAGAAACTCCCTGTTTATCATCGGGTAGATTCCAGGGTAAGAGGTATCCCCCTTCTCAATGAGAATATGGGCCATATCTTCCCCCAGTCGTTCCCCGAAAGAGAAGGCCGCCACCTGCCCGTCCACCACAATCGCGCCGCCTTTGATGCCCAGGGCGTCAAAATTGTCGATTAGCTCCAGCATGGCTCCCTTTTCGTCATACACCTGGTTTTGAAATTGCGGATGCTCTGCAAACCATTTTTCCATGACCGGCTTGCATATGCCGATATTTTCCTGGGTTAGCTCCACATACTCATAGTCGTAGCGCGAAGTAAACCGGCTGATAAAATTCCGCTTGGAATGATAGGGCTTGCCGGAGAGGCTAATCATTTTCTCCGTCTCATAGACATAGTCCTCATAGTCCCGCACCTCTTCATAGGTAAAGCAGGTCCCGCACTCTGTCTCAATGCGACATTTCATCTCCTCCGTCAGCGGCCATATCTGCTCCACGCCGTATTTTTCATGGAGCGCCTGAAACGCAGGCATAATCTCCTCCGTGCCCAGCGGGCACATCATCGTCGGCTTTTTGTTTGGCGGAGTGCTCAATACCGCCAGCGCGCCGTTGCCCAAATCCACATAGCGATAGAAGGTGCAGTTGCGCGCCATAAATATCGTCGTAAAGCTATAAAAGGACATGCGAATCCCTTCCGTCAGCTTTTTATAATCATCCCGCAGGTCTAATGTAATCTCGTTCAGCTCCAAAACAAAAACCTCACCTTTTATTTTCAGCTTTATTTTAATTATAAACGATTTTCCCTGTTTACAAACATTTCCTGCCCCTCCATACAAAAAGGGCCCGGCTCCCTGCCAGGCCCTCCTGAAGCTTTTTTACTTTGTTCCGAAGGAGATCCCCATCTCCTTTGCCACCTGAACCATCTGGCAATCCGGCTCGACGAACTTGGTCTTGCCCGCAATATCGCAAAGCTGGTTGTCCGTAATCTCATGGGCCACCTTTGCCACCGTAACGCCATAGTGGTCGTTGGCAATCAGGTTCGCGGCGTATACGCCAAACTGCGTCGCCAGGACTCTATCGTAAGCGCAGGGAGAGCCGCCCCGCTGCACATGCCCTGGCACCACGGTTCTCGTCTCTACCTTTAGCGCCCGCTCAATCTGGGAGGCAAGCCGGTCGGTTGCCGTTTTTTCGCCCCTGGCCTCTCGCAGAAGCTGGCGGTGCTTCCGCTTCATCTCCGCCTCGGTTTTCTCAATGGCGCCCTCCGCTATGGCGATGATAGAAAACATTTTTCCCATGCTCATGCGCTTTTCGATGGCTCCCAGCACCAGGTCTAGGTCATAGGGGATTTCCGGCAGGAGGATAATATCCGCGCCGCCTGCAATGCCGGAATATAGCGTCAGCCATCCGGCCTTATTCCCCATCAGCTCAATGACCATAACGCGGCCATGGCTGGCAGCCGTGGTATGAATTTTGTCGATAACGTCCGTGGCTGTTCCCACAGCCGTATGGAAGCCAAAGGTGACCTCCGTGCCCCAGATATCGTTGTCAATGGTTTTCGGCAGGCCGATAATATTCAATCCCTCTTCCGAAAGCAGGTTCGCCGTCTTATGAGTTCCGTTCCCCCCGATGGTCAGCAGACAGTCCAGCTTATGCTTCTCATAGGTCTCCTTCATCTTTGCGACCTTGTCCACCGCGTCCTCTCCAATGACGCGCATTTCCTTATAAGGCTGCCGCCGTGTTCCCAGGATTGTCCCGCCCAGGGTGAGTATGCCGGAAAAATCCGACGGGGACATATCCCTCGTAATGTCGTTTATCAATCCATAATAGCCGCCCAACACGCCAATAATCTCCACGTTCTCCATCCGCTCATACGCCGCCTTAGCCACGCCTCTAATCGTAGCGTTCAGGCCGGGGCAGTCTCCGCCGCTGGTCAGTATGCCGATTCGTTTTCCCATCGTTCTCGCCTCCTTGTTTCTCGATAAGTTTATTATATCTTTTTTTGCCGCACTTTTCAAAATTTTTCTCATAAAAAAGCAGGAATTTAACCGTTGGCGTAGAATATTTATAATATAAAAAGACAGTAAGCTGAAAAGCGTAAGAATGGAGTGAGTCCAATGGGAACAGAAAATGAATTTGCCAGTAGGATTCAAGTAGAGCGCAGGTTTGTAAGATAGCTTTTCTCTCTGGAGCAGGGACATTGCGTCGTTGGGGGAGGTTCTTCGGCAAGGGAATGCGCAATGTGATCCGAGGCATAGCAGGCAGACGTAGCAGCATAGTAGCGGCAGAAAACGGTTTACTGCTTGGAAGGCGGCGCTTTTCTGTGGGGGCGTTGGTTTCTGCTAAGGAATGCTCTATGACGACCAAGTCAACAGCGCGATGTTTTTCAGTCAACGGTTCTCTTGAATCCTACGGCAGGAGCAGTTTGGAGCAATCGGCGTAGCTTTAGGGTGGTATGGAGTATGCCGCCGGGTGAGATAATCTGCATCTAGAGCAGATAATCAGAGGTTAGGAAAAAGAAAGGTTCATTGTATTCAGTCATTTGATTATAGATGAAAGGTTCCAAAGCCGATGGTGCCAGCTGTGTCCTATGAAACCGAAAAGAAAATATAATAAGAAACGTCAGAAAGCCCTCTTAGCATTGTAAGAGGGCTTTTTTGTGTCGCTTTGCCTTTTCCCCAAGCTTCCCCATCTGCCTTTTTTCATCCAGCACAATAAAAGGCCGGGCGCAGACCTCAGCGGTCTTGCGCCCGGCCCAGCTTCCGTCAGGAAAGTCCAAATTCATCTCCCGATTGCAATGCGTCATAGCCTGTCTCGCCCGTCCGGATTTTCAGGGCATCCGTAATTTCATAGGCAAAAATCTTTCCATCCCCCATTTCGCCCGTGTAGGCTACTTCCCGGATTTTTTGCATCGTTTTCTCCTTCCATTCTGCGGAGGAAACTACAATCTCCAGCTTGATTTTCGGCAGTAGCATGGTATCAATTTTTTGGCCGCGCACCCAGGTATTATACCCCCGCTGCGCGCCAAAGCCCATGACCTGATACGCTGTTACGCCGTTGATTTCAATTTCATGCAGCGCTGCTTTAATATCCTCCAGCTTTTCCTCGCGAATAATCGCTTCTATCTTATACATCATAATGGCAATCCCCCCTTGATTAGTCTAGGCCGTTAAAGGACGGGTAGGCCTGCTCGCCATGCTGCGTCGCATCCAATCCAACCAATTCCTCCTTATGCTCCACACGAAGCTTTGTAAAGATTCTGGTAATCCCGATGCAGATTAGCGTGCCCGCAACGGCAACGCCAATGGTAACCAGAATGCTGATAAGCTGAGCAGTAAACAGCTGCGTATCGCCAAAGACCAAGCCGTTCCACTGGGCCGCAGGATTAATGCTGGACTGCGCAAACAGACCCGTTGCAATCCCTCCCCAGATTCCGCCAATGCCATGGCATCCAAAGGCATCCAGCGCATCGTCAATCTTCAGCTTTTTCTTCAGGAAATTCATCATGAAGTAGCACAGGGGGCTGACGACTGCCCCGATAATAATAGCCGCCCAGACCGGGACAAAGCCAGCGCCAGGGGTAATTGCCACCAAGCCAACTACCAGGCCAGTGGAGGCACCCACCAGCGTGGGCTTGCCGTCTTTGATAATGTCAATTATCATCCAGACCAGCAGCGCCGTGCCCGAAGCCAATGCCGAGGTTAAAAACGCATGTGCCGCCAGGCCGTTGGCGCCCAACGCAGAGCCGGCGTTAAACCCAAACCATCCGAACCAAAGCAGAGCTGCGCCTAAAAACACGAACGGTATATTGTGGACACGATACGACCGATGCTCGACGCCGCTCCTTCTGCCCAATAGAATGGCCAGTACCAGTCCGCTTACGCCAGAGCTGATATGCACCACGTTGCCGCCGGCAAAGTCCACTGCGCCCAACTCCGCCAGGAATCCGCCGGAGCCCCATACCATGTGGGCCATGGGATAGTAAACCAGCAGGGACCATAATGCAATGAATATAAATAATGCCTTATATTTCATACGACCGGCAACGGACCCTGTAATCAGCGCCGGCGTAATCATGGCAAACATCATCTGGAATACGACAAACGTAATCGAGGAAAGGGACGGAGCATATGACAAGGCCTCTTCAAAGCTGATGCCGTTCAAGCAAATATACTCCAGGCCCCCGATGAAGCCGCCATGATCCTCGCCAAAGGCCAGGGAAAATCCAAATAGAATCCACATGACGACCGATAGTCCCATAATGCCTGCGCAAGCCATAATCGTATTCACAATGTTTTTCCGTCTGACCAGGCCCCCATAGAAAAAGGCCAGCCCCGGCGTCATGATGAATACCAATGATGCACAAATTAAAACAAATCCATTATCACCCGCACTCATACAATCACCCTCCTAAATAAAAATAAAGGTATCCCTATTTGGGAACACCTTTGTTCTGCTCTATTATAATAAATGCAATTTTATAAGTCAATACTTTCATAAATAAAATCGAGGATTTTT